>JAICUS010000822.1 GCA_025935735.1 Solirubrobacteraceae bacterium
AGCGTGGACTCGACCACCCGGCGCAGCAGCGGGCGGGGGAGGGAGAGGTTGAGCCGCTCGGCCAGCAGCCGCCGCGTGGCGCCGAGGCTGAGCGGGCCGATGCGCAGGTGCTCGACGCCGCGGCGCTCCAGTGCGCGCTCGAGGTCGGTCACCGGCCCGGTGCGGCGGGCGAGCAGGAACGACACCGGGTCGCCCTCCAGCCGCCGGGTGGCGAACACGAGCGCCTTGGCGCTCGGCTCGTCGAGCCACTGCAGGTCGTCGACGGCCACCAGCACCGGGCTCGCGGCGGCCAGCGCCCGCAGCAGCCCGCGCAGCCCGAGCGCGATGGCGTGCGGCTCGGCGGCCACGCCCGCCGGGTCGGCCCGCAGCAGCGCCACCTCCAGCGCGGCCCGCTGCGGCGGCGGCAGCCCGGCCAGCTCCTGCCCGTCCACGCCGTCGCACAGGTCGATCAGCGCGGCGAAGGCGAGCCCGGTCTCCGCGCCGCTGGACCGGACGGCCAGCACCCGCGCGCCCCGCTCCCGGGCGAACTCGACCCCCGCCTCCCACAGCGTCGTCTTGCCGATGCCGGGCCCGCCGCTGAGCACGAGCGCCCCGGCCGGGAGATCGCGAACCGCGGCGAGCTCGGCGTCACGCCCGACGACGGCGTCCTGGGGCTTTGAGATCGCCACGTGGTCCCATCGAATCAGGCTGGGGAGTTGTTCGCCACCCGACAATCGGGAGGAGCCCCTGAGATTTGCGGGCCGGTCCCGGCGCGCCGTCCTTAAGAGGTGCGAAGAACGCCCCCCGGACGGGGGGTCCGTGCTCCAGGACGCCGCCGCAGGCCGTACGCTCCGCTGGATGAGCCCGCAGCCGCACGACACCGACAGCCATCTGCTCGAGCCCAGCGAGGTCGCGCCGGTCACCGGCGAGCACCGCGTCCGTCCTCCGGTGACCCTCGACGCGGAGCCGCCGCACGGCGTTCCCGTCTGGGAGCCCGAGGCCGGCGACTACAGCTGAGCGCCGGCTAGGTCAGCGAGAGCTCGCCCGTCGGCGCCTCGCGCCGGCGTGCGCTTGCCGTGCCGCGCAGGTACGCGGCACGGGCGCCCACGGCCGCGAGCAGGGCGGCGAGCGCGCCGGCGAGCAGCCCGACGCGCGGGTTCGTCGCCTCGGCCAGCCAGCCGACGAGCGGGGCGCCGATCGGCGTCGAGCCGAGGAAGACGACGGAGTAGAGCGCCATCACGCGGCCGCGCATCCGCGGCTCCACCGTGATCTGCAGCACCGAGTTCACGCCGGCGGCGAACGTCACGGTCGCCGCGCCGAGCGGGACGAGCGCGGCGATCTGCAGCGGCAGCGACGGCGCGGCGGCGACCAGCATCTCGGCGGTGCCGAAGGCCAGCGCGGCGGACACGAGCAGTCGCGGCGTGACGCGGCCGCGGGCGCCGGCGGCCAGCGCGCCGCCGACCGAGCCGACGCCCATGGCGGCGGTCAGCATCGCGTACGTGCCGGCGGTGCCGTGCCAGGTGAAGTCCGCCAGCAGCGGCAGCAGCACCGAGAAGTTGTAGGAGACGGTGCCGACCACGGCCATCATGCCCAGCGGGATCAGCAGCTCGGGGGTGCGCTTGACGTAGGCGACGGCGCTGCGCAGCTCGCCCGGGCCGCGCTCGGCCACCCGCGGCGCGGTGAGCTCGCGCGGGTTCATGAGCCGCAGGGCGACGAGCATGCCCGCGAAGGAGAGCGCGTTCAGGAGGAAGCAGGGGCCGACGCCGAGCAGCGCGATCACGGCCCCGGCGGCGGCCGGGCCGATGATGCGCGAGCTGTGGACGACCACGGAGTTCAGCGCGACGGCGTTGACCACGCGGTCCGCGCCGACCATCTCCACCACGAACGCCTGGCGGGCCGGGTTGTCGATGGCGTTGATCGCGCCCTGCACGAGCACGAGCGCCAGCACCATCCAGGGCGTGACCACGCCGCCCTCGGTGACCGCGAACAGGGTCGCCGTGGGGACGATCATGGCCAGCTGGGTGAAGGTGAGCAGCCGCCGCTTGGGCATGC
>JAICUS010000678.1 GCA_025935735.1 Solirubrobacteraceae bacterium
CGCTGGAGGACGATCCGCCGCCGGGGATGCCCTTCGGTCGCAAGTGGCTGCTCAGCCTGGTCGACGAGGACGGCGAGCTGGGCGCCATCGCCCATCTGTGCTCCGACTTCCTCGCGCCCGTGTCTGGCTGCTCGGGCTGTTCACCGTCGGCGCGGCGCGGGACCGGCGCCGCGGCCGAGATCTACGCGGCGGTCGAGGCGTGGGCGCGGGGCGAGGGCGCGCGCTGGATACGGCTCGGCGTCGTCGTGGGCGACGGGCGGACCGAGCGGTTCTGGCAGAAGGTCGGCTTCGCCGAGGTGCGCCGGCGCACCGGGGTCGCGATGGGGCAGCGCGTCAACACGCTGAGCGTCATGTGCAAGCCGCTGGACGGCGGCTCGCCGGCGGACTACTTCGCGCTGGTCCCCCGCGACCGGCCCGAGACGCCCTGAGCTCCTGTGGTTTGATCCGGTGAGCATGTGCCGGTGGCTCGGGTACTTCGGCGATGCGATCCGGATGGAGGAGCTCGTCTACAACACGACGCACTCCCTGATCGAGCAGAGCCGCGCGGCGCGCTTCACCAGCCATCTCACGAACGCCGACGGCTTCGGGATCGGCTGGTACGGCGGTGAGGAGCTCCCGGGCGTCTACCGCAGCGTCTCGCCGGCCTGGAGCGACCGCAACCTCCAGGACCTGTGCGCGCAGATCCGCTCGCCGCTGTTCCTCGCGCACGTGCGCGTCGACCCCGAGCTGTTCGCGCGCCTCGAGGGCACCAGGGACTCGGAGCTGATGTTCCTGCTCGCGCTGACCTTCGGGCTCAACGAGGAGCCGCTGCCTGCGCTGGAGCGCATGGCGGGGACGATCGAGGCGACCGGCCGCCGCCACGGCGTCGCGGACCCGCTGCAGATGACGCTCGGCGTCAGCGACGGCGAGCGCCTGTACGCCGTCCGCTACGCCAGCGCTGCCCGCGAGTGAAGTGGTGGGGGCAGGATTCGAACCTGCGAAGGCTGAGCCAACGGGTTTACAGCCCGTCCCCTTTGACCGCTCGGGAACCCCACCGGGCGGCTGGGAGTTTAGCGGCGGATCGCCTGCTCGGTGGACGGATCGAAGAGGTGCACGCGGTCCATGTCCACGCGCAGGCGGACGCTCTCGCCCGGCGCCGGGCGCAGCGACGGCGGGACGCGGGCGATGAAGCGCTGGGGGTCGGCGTCGGCGTCGGCCATGTCCTCGGTCAGCACCGAGCGCACGCCCGGATCGAGATGGAGCATGACGTCGGAGCCGAGCATCTCGCTCAGCACCACCGGCATCGCGAGCACGTCCTCGCCCTCCGAAGCGCCCGCGGGGAAGACCGCCTCCGGCCGGATGCCGACGATCGCCTCGCCGCGGAACGACGTGCGGCGCGACATCCGCAGGCGCTGGGCGCCGAGCTCGATCCAGCCGTCGTCGAGCACGCGGCCGTGCAGCAGGTTCATCGCCGGCGAGCCGATGAAGCCGGCGACGAACAGGTTCTCGGGCTGCTCGTAGAGCCGCTGCGGCTCGTCGACCTGCTCGAGCTTGCCGTCGCGCATGACCGCGACGCGGTCGCCCATCGTCATCGCCTCGGTCTGGTCGTGCGTGACGTACAGGGTCGTCGTGCCCAGGTCCTGGTGCAGGCGGGCGATGTAGGCGCGCATCTCCACGCGCAGCTTGGCGTCCAGGTTGGACAGCGGCTCGTCCATCAGGAACGCGGAGGGGGAGCGAACGACGGCCCGGCCGAGCGCGACTCGCTGCCGCTGCCCGCCGCTCAGGGCCCGCGGCCGCCGGGCCAGCAGCCCGTCGATCCCCAGGCGCCCCGCCGAGCGGCCGACCCGGGCGCGGATCGACTCGCGGCCGACCTTGGCCATCTTCAGCGCGAACCCCATGTTGTCCGCCACCGACATATGCGGATACAGCGCGTAGGACTGGAACACCATGGCGATGTCGCGGTCGCGCGGGGCGACGTCGTTGACCAGGCGCTCGCCGATCGTGATGTCGCCGGCGGTGGCGTCCTCCAGGCCCGCGACCATCCGCAGCGCGGTCGACTTGCCCGAGCCCGACGGTCCGACGAGCACGGTGAACTCGCCGTCGCCGATCTCCAGGTCCAGCCCGTCGACGGCGCGGGTGCCGTCGGCGAACACCTTCGACACATCCGAGAAGGCGATCGAAGCCATGGCTAAGCCCTCCCCCGGGCGGCGGCGATGTGGTCGCGGTACCAGAGCCCGCTGCGCTTGACGGTCCGCGCCTGCGTGGCGTAGTCCACGCGCACGATCCCGAAGCGCTTGGAGTAGCCGTGCTCCCACTCGAAGTTGTCCAGCAGCGACCAGGCGTGGTAGCGGCGGACGTCGACGCCGTCGGCCACCGCCCGGCGCAGCGCCTGCAGGTGGTCCGCGAGGTAGGCCACCCGCGACGGGTCCTCGACCACGCCGTCGACCAGCTCCTCGTCGTCGAACGCCGCGCCGTTCTCGGTGATGTAGATCATCGGCGCGCCGTAGTCGCGCCGCAGCCGGACGAGCACCTCGTAGAGGCCGTCGGCGTCGACCGGCCAGCCCATCGCCGTGCGCGGCGGCAGCGCCGGCACGGTGTCGGCCAGCAGCGGCGCGACCGCGGGCGCCGAGCGCACGAGCGCGGGCGAGTAGTAGTTGACGCCGAGGAAGTCGATCGGCCGCGCGGCCAGCTCCAGGCCGGACGCGTCCAGCGCGCCGAACCGGCGCTCGTAGTGCGAGAGCAGATCGGCGGGATACGCGCCGCGCAGGACGGGGTCGAGGAACCAGCGGTTCTGGTAGCCGTCCATCCGCTCCGCGGCGAGCACGTCTTCCTCGGAGGCGGAGGCCGGCCGCATCGGCGTGAGGTTCAGCGTGATCCCCACCGGCGCCCCGGCGCGCGCCCCCGCGCGGACCGCGTCGACG
>JAICUS010000239.1 GCA_025935735.1 Solirubrobacteraceae bacterium
CCTTCGAGCGCGCCGCGCGGCGCTGCGCCGCACCGTCGAAGGACACCCGTACCACCAGTACGAATGACCTTCGCCGGCGCGCCGCAGCATCCACGCGGCATCGCTCGCCAAGCCGGCGAACGTTGCCGGGCGCACCACTAGCTGCGCTTCCGCGCCTTTGTCGGCCTGCGCAGAATTGGTGCAATCTCGCTGCAATCCCGCAACAAACGCGTCTAGATCCGCGCGCCGGCGGCCGCCAGTCTGCGGGGCGTGCCGCCAGATCGCCTGACAAGCGCATCGCCTGGTCCGCCGCTCCGGCATCGCATCCGGGACTGGCGTGGGTCGGGTCGCCACCGCAGTGGCGCACGCCACTTCACGAGCGGGCCGGGTCGCCACCGTAGTGGCGCACGCGGCTTCACGAGCGGGTCGGGTCGCCACTGCAGTGGCGCGCGCCGCGTCGCCGGCCCCTCGGCGGTCGCCGGCCAGGCCGCGGTCGAGCTGGTCGCGCTGCTGCCGCTGATCGCGCTGCTGCTGGCGCTGGCCTACCAGGCGCTGCTGGCCGGTCAGGCGGCGTGGGCGGCGCATGTCGCGGCCCGCGCGGCCGCGCGGGCGAACGCCGTCGGCACGGGTGCGACCGCCGCCGCCCGCGCGCACCTCCCGGCCGGGCTCGAGCGCGGGCTGCGAGTGCACGCCACCTCGGGCGGTGACGTGCGCGTGTCCGTCGAGGTTCCGCGGGTCCTGCCGGCGCTCAGCCTCGGACACGTCGCCGCCACCGCCCACTTCCGCCCGCAGGACGCATGACCGCCCGCGCCGCATCCGGTCAGGCCTCGGTCGAGCTCGTCGCCCTGCTTCCGCTCGTGCTCGTCATCGCGCTGGCGGTCTTCTCGGTCATCGCCGCCCACTCGGCGGACGAGCAGGCCGGAGCGGCCGCCGAGGCGGCGGCGCTGGCACTGCTCCAGGGCGGCGACCCGCACGACGCCGCCCTGACCGCGCTCCCCGAGGCGGCGCGTCGCCGGGCCACGGTCACGCTCAGCGGCCGCCGCATCCACGTCCACGTCCTCCCGCGCCTCCCGCTGCCGCTCCCCGGCCTCCCGGACCTCCTCGCGGGCAACGCCGATGCCGACGCCGGCCCGGCCACGCCATGACCGCCCTCGACCGAGCACTCGCCTGGTTCCTCGAGCCGCCCGCACCCGATCCGCCCGCGGACCCCGCCCGCGCCGGCACGTCGGCCGGCGGCACGACTCCGGCCACCCCCGGCGAACCCGACGCGGCACGCGACCGAGCGCAGACCACGTGGCTGCGCCCTGTCGCCGACCCGTTCGATCCACCCGCCGTTCCGTCGCCGGACGGTCGGGCGGTCGCGCCCGCCGCGCTCGACGACCCTCCGCCGGCCGCCGGTCCCACGCTGGGCGGGCGCGGAGCAGCGTCCGGGGCGCTCGACGATCCCTCGCCGGGCGCCCGTCCTACGCCGGGCAGACGCGGGTCGGGGTCCGGCGCGCTCGACGATTCTCTGTCGGCCGCTCATCTCACAGGGGGCGGTCGCGGGGCAGCGTCCGGCGCGCTCGACGAGCTTCCGCTCGCGGGCCGCGGGTTCGCGGCTCGGCGGCCGATCGGTTGCGCAGCAGTGGTCGGGCGGCCGGGGCACGCCGAGCCGGTCGCGGCGGCGCTCGCGCTGGCGCTGAGTGCGGGTGCACAGGCCCGGGAGGCGACCGTCGTGGTCCTCGGTCCGGCTGACCACGCCCCGGGCGGGCACGCTGACCCGGAGCGCGACGGGCCGTCGGCGGGCGGTGGGACGCGGGCCGCTCGGCGGCTCGCCGACCGGCTCGACGCGCACGGCCTTCCCGGACGGCCGCGCGGGCGGCTCGTTTGGGTCGAGCTCCCGAGTGAGGGCCGTCAGGCGGCCGCGCGGCGCGCTGGACTGGTCGGTCCTCCCGCGGTGCTCGCGGTGACCGCGGCGCGCGCGCCCGACATCGAGGAGCTGCTGGCCGAGCAGGATCTCCTGCTGCTCGTCATGGCCGATCCGGCCGGCCCACTCGCCCGGATCGCCGCGCTGACGCCCGGGGGAGTGCCCGTCGCGGTGACGCGCCCACTGCCGCGCGGGCCGGCACGCTCACTCGCCCTCGGCGGCATCTCCGCCCCGCGCAGCATCCGTGGGCTGGCCGCCGGCCACCACGCAGCCGCGAGCGAACCGGAGGCGGCATGAGGCCGCGTGGCCGAGCGGTCGTCGCCCGGACCCGGCGTGCAGCGAGCGGCGCCGTGGCGCGGGCGGCGCAGGGCCAGGCCCTGATGTGGCGTGCGGCGAGCGGTGCGGTGCCGCGGGCGGCGCGGCGTGCGGCGAGCGGCGCAGGGGCGCGGACGCCGCGGGGGCAGGCGTCGGTGTTGCTGGTGGGCGGGTTGGCCGGGCTGCTCGTCGCCGTGCTGATCATCGGCGCGGTCGCGCGGGCGGTGGGGAAGGAGGCGGATGCGCAGCGGGCGGCAGATCTGGCGGCGCTCGCCGGGGCGCGGGCGATGCACGCGAGCTATGGGCGGCTGTTCGCGCCGGCGACGATCCGGCGGCGGCCGAACCCGCAGCACCTGGAGAAGGCGGCTTACCTTGCGCTCGGCCGGGCCGCCGCGGAGCGGGTCGCCGAGGCGAACGGCGCGCCGGCCCCGGAGGTGACCTTCCCGGACGGGACGACGTTCGCGCCGGTCCGGATTCACGTGAAGATCCGCGAGCGCGTGAGGGTCCGCGTGGGGCACGCGCGCCGGGCGGCGGCGGTGACGGCGCAGGCGGAGGCGGAGATCGGCCCGGACGCCGGTGCCGCGATCGGGACCGGCGGCGGCTACGACGGCCCGTTCGCCTACCGCCAGGGCAAGCCGATGCGGCCGGACGTCGCGCTCGCGTTCGACCGGCTCGCCGCCGCGGCGCACGCCGACGGCATCGCCCTGATCATCGACAGCGCGTACCGCTCCGACGCCGAGCAGGCGGTGCTGTGGGCCCAGCACCCGGACCCGAAGTGGGTGGCGCGGCCCGGCACGTCGCTGCACCGCTACGGCACCGAGCTCGACCTCGGCCCGAAGAGCGCCTATCCGTGGCTGGCCGCGAACGCGCCGAGGTTCCACTTTGCCCAGCGCTACTCGTGGGAACCCTGGCATTTCGGCTACGTCTTGAACGCGCAGTCGCATCCGTCAAGCGGTGGCGAGGCGGGTGCGGCGCACGGCAGTGGCGGCGACGGAGCGGCGGGCGTGGGCCACGGTGCGGTGCCGGGGTTCGTGCCGGCGCAGTACGCGGCGATCCTGTCGCAGGCGGCGCAGCGGTGGAACGTGTCGGCGGCGCTGCTGGCCGCGCAGCTGTACGCGGAGTCGAACTTCAACCCGTTCGCCGTGTCGGGCGCGGGTGCGGAGGGGATCGCGCAGTTCATGCCGGGGACCGCGGCAGGGCTCGGCCTGGACGACCCGTTCGATCCGGGGCAAGCGATCGACGCGCAGGCGCACCTGATGCGCGACCTGCTGCGGCAGTTCGGGTCGGTGCCGCTCGCGCTGGCCGCCTACAACGCGGGTCCGGCGCCGGTCGCGGCCTGCGGGTGCGTGCCGCCGTACCCGGAGACGCAGGGGTATGTCGCCCGGATCATCGGGCTGATGAACGGCGTGGGGCAGCCGATCGGCGGGACGGGCGGCGGGCTCGCGGTGCGGCTGGTCGCGTGATGGCGGGCGGGTCGGGTGACGTGGCTACGATCACGCCGATGGCGTTCACGCTCGGCGATCGCCCGGTCCGGCCGCTCACCGCGGATGAGGTGCTGCGGATGGTCGAGGCCGGGATCCTCGGCGAGGATCGGCGCGTCGAGCTGCTGCACGGGGTGCTCACCGAGGTGAGCCCGAGGAGTCCGCAGCACGCGGCGATCAAGGGTCGGATCGTGCGCTGGCTCGACGCGGCGGTGACGCGGTGTGCGGTCCGGATCGAGGATCCGCTCATCGTGCCCGACCGGACGTCGCTGCCCGAGCCGGACATCGCGGTCGTGGAGCCGGGCGACTTCCTGCACGAGCATCCGGAAGGGGCGCTGCTCGTGATCGAGGTCGCGTTGAGCTCGCTCGCGATCGACACCCAGATCAAGCCGGACCTGTATGCCGTTGCCGGCGTCCCGGACTACTGGGTGGTCGACGTCGCCGCGAAGCGCGTGCGGGTGTTCCGTGAGCCCGGCGGCGACGGGTATGCGTCGCGGGCCGTCCTCGGGCCGGACGGGTCCGCCGCGCCGGTGGCGGTCGACGTTCCGCCGCTGGACCTGGCCGCGCTCTTCCGCGGGCTGTAGCAAGCTCCCGCGTCGCCCGGCCCGGCCGTTCGCCGAGCCCGAGCGCGGCGCCGGCCAACTGCGCGCCGGCAGAGATTCGTTAGGAAGCAAACCTATCTCGCGAGACGCGTAACTGTGGCGCTTTGACATCCGCGGACTCGGCCGATACCGTGATCTCGTTAGGGGCCCTAACGTAAAGGCGCCTGGCCCTCGGAGGAGGAGGTCGACGGGATGAATCGTGTGGCGACGGTGACTGCGCTCGCGCTGACGCTCGGTGCGCTCGTGGTGGGCTGCGGCGGCGGAGGCGGAAGCAGCGGCGGCGGTGGCGGCTCGAACAGCGGCAACGCGTCGTCCGGAGGCGGCGGCGCCAACAGCAACGCGCCGGTGACGCTGAAGGTCTGGGTCGGCTGGAGCGCGCGGGAGCTGAAGGTGTTCAAGGGCGTCGTGGCCGACTACCACAAGCAGCACCCGAACGTGACCGTGGACGTCACCGGCGGGATCAACGACAACAAGATCGTGGCGGCGATCCGGGCCGGCAACGCCCCCGACGTGGTCAGCTCGTTCAACTCCTACAACGTCGGCGTCTACTGCGGCACGGGCGGCTGGATCGACCTGTCGCCGTACCTGAAGAAGGACGGCATCAGCACCTCCGACTTCCCCGCGGCCACGAACTACTACACGCAGTACGGCGGCAAGAAGTGCGCGCTGCCGCTGCTGGCCGACACCTACGGCCTCTACTACAACAAGGCGCTGTTCAAGAAGGCGGGGATCAGCGACCCGCCGAAGACGATGTCCGAGCTGCTGGCCGACGCCGAGAAGCTCACGGTCAAGGACCCCGACGGCAGCCTCAAGCAGGTCGGGATCGACCCGTTCATCGGCTTCTACGAGAACGTGCCCGAGCGCTGGATCCAGTCCTACGGCGGCAAGTACACCGACCAGAGCGGCAAGGCGATCCTGGCCGACCAGCCGGCGTGGACGAACTGGCTGAACTTCCAGAAGAGCCTGATCGACTTCTATGGCTACAAGAACCTCGTGCGCTTCCAGTCCGGCCTGGGCGACGAGTTCTCGGCCTCCAACGCGTTCGAGGTCGGCAAGATCGCGATGAACCTGGACGGCGAGTGGCGCGTCGCGTTCATCCAGGCCGAGCACCCGAACCTCGACTACGGCACGGCGCCGATGCCGGTCGACGACGCCAACCCCGGCCTGTACGGCTCGGGCTACATCAACGGCACGATCGTCGGCATCCCCCGCAACGGCGACCACACCGACCAGGCGTGGGCGCTCGTGAAGTGGCTGACCACGGACACGCACGCGCTGGCCAAGCTGTCCAACGGCCTGCGCAACGTGCCGAGCACCACCGAGTCGACCAGCTCGAGCGAGCTCACGCCCGACGACCACTTCGCCACGTTCCTGAAGATCTTCAAGAACCCGAAGTCCGGCACGTCGCCGATCATGGCCTCCGGCGTGTCCTACACGAACCTCGTCCAGAGCTTCGCCACGAAGTGGCAGTCGGGCGGCGTCGGGGACCTGCACGGCGCGCTGAGCGACCTGGACAAGCAGCTCGACGCCCAAGTCGCCCAGGCGAAGGGCGGCGGCGCGCCATAGCCGACGCGATGAGCACCGCGAACGCCACCGAATGGACCGCCGCCGCGCTCACCCCCGAGCGGCGGCGGGCCCGCAGGCGCGCGGCCTGGCGCCGCCGCCGGCTCGTGCTGCTGTTGATGAGCCCGTGGATCGTCGGCTTCGGCGTGTTCTTCGGCTATCCGCTGATCGCCAACCTCTACCTGTCGTTCAACCACTACGACCTGCTGTCGCCGCCCCGCTGGATCGGCTTCGCCAACTACAAGTACCTGTTCTCCCAGGACCCGCAGGTGTGGACGGCGATCAAGAACACGCTGTGGGTGATCGCCATCATGGTGCCGCTGCAGGTGCTGTTCGCGTTCGGGATCGCGCTCGTGCTCGCGCGGGCGCGCTCGGGCGTGGGGATCTTCCGGACGATCTTCTACCTGCCCGCGCTCGCCCCGCCCGTGGCCGCGACGCTGGCGTTCGTGTTCATCCTCAACCCGGGCACCGGGCCCGTGAACACCATCCTCGGCCACCTGGACATCCAGGGGCCGCTGTGGTTCCAGGACCCGGCGTGGGCGAAGCCCGCGCTGACCGCCCTGGCGATCTGGGGCGTGGGGAACACGATGGTGATCTTCCTGGCGGCGATCCTCGACGTCCCGCGCCCGCTGTACGAGTCCGCCGAGCTGGACGGCGCCGGCCCGTTCAAGCGGCTGATCCACGTCACGCTGCCGTCGATCAGCCCGGTGATCCTGTTCTCGGTGGTCTACGGGGTCATCCAGGGCCTGCAGTACTTCACCCAGGCATATGTGGCCGCGGGCGTCGCCGCCGGCCAGGCCTCGCAGGCCGCCGACGTGACCAGCGTGAACCTCGGCTACCCGAAGGACTCGACGCTGTTCTATCCCATCCTGCTCTACCAGCACGGGTTCAACGACTTCCAGATGGGCTACGCCGCGGCGATCGCCATGATCCTGCTGATCGTGTCGTTCGCGGTGACGCTGGCCATCGTGGTCAACTCGCGCCGCTGGGTGCACGCCGGAGCCGTGCGATGACCGCCGTCGAGCTCGAGCCCCAGGCCCCGGTCGCCCCGTTCGTGCGCCGCCGCCCGCCGGCGCCCGTCCGGCGACGCAAGCTCCTGTTCGCCGTGGCCAACCACAGCTTCCTCATCGCCGCCGCGATCGCCTTCCTGGCGCCGTTCGCGTTCATGCTGCTGACCGCGCTGATGACCAACGAGCAGGCGCTGTCCTCGAAGCTGTGGCCGCACCCGTTCGCCTGGCACAACTTCACCGACGTGTTCAGCAAGGCGCCGATGTGGCGCTGGACGCTCAACAGCCTCGAGTACTGCGTGCTGGCGACGATCGGGCTCGTCCTCTCCAGCGTCCCCGTGGCCTACGCGCTGGCCCGCATCCGCTGGCGCGGCCGCGAGGCCGCGTTCATGATCGTGCTGATCGCGCTGATGCTGCCGCCGCAGGTGACCGTGGTGCCGCTGTACGTGATGTGGTCCAAGCTGCACCCGTTCGGCTTCGACTTCGTCGGCACGCTGTGGCCGGTGATCGTCCCGAACTGGTTCGGCGACGCGTTCTCCATCTTCCTGCTGCGCCAGTTCTTCCTCACCATCCCCGAGGAGTACCTGGACGCGGCCCGGGTGGACGGCTGCGGCGAGCTGCGCATCCTCGTGACGGTGGTGGCGCGGCTGGCCAAGCCGGCGATCGCCGCCGTCGCGCTGTTCTCTTTTCTGTACACGTTCAACGACTTCTTCCTGCCGCTGCTCTACACCGGTGAGTCGGCACACCACTGGGTGCTGTCGATCGGGTTGTCGGAGTTCCGCTCGCTGCACCAGGTGCAGTGGAACCTCACCATGGCGGCGACGCTGCTGGTGATGGCGCCGGTCATCGTGCTGTTCTTCCTCGCCCAGAAGGCGTTCGTGGAGGGTGTGACGCTGACGGGGGTGAAGGGGTGAAGCTCGCGGTCGTCGGCGCCGGCTCGACTTACACGCCCGAGCTGGTGTCGCGCGTGAGTGAGCTGCCGGTGACCGAGCTGGCGCTGCATGACATCGACCGGGACCGCGTGCAGATCGTCGGCGGCCTGGCGAGGCGGATGCTGGCCCGTGCCGGCTACGAGGGCGGCCTGACGACCACCGGCGATCTGGACGCGGCGCTGGACGGCGCGTCATTCGTGTTGCTGCAGATCCGCGTCGGCGGCCAGCGGGCGCGTCTGCACGACGAGACGGTGCCGCTGCGCTGCGGCTGCATCGGCCAGGAGACGACCGGCGCCGGCGGCTTCGCGAAGGCGATGCGCACCGTGCCGGTGGTGCTCGAGCTGGCCGAGCGGGTGAGCGAGCGCGCCGCCCCGGATGCCTGGATCGTCGACTTCACCAACCCGGTGGGGATCGTCACCCGCGCGCTGCTCGACCAGGGCCACCGGGCGGTCGGGCTGTGCAACGTGGCGATCGGATTCCAGCGGCGCTTCGCGCAGGCGCTGGGTATCGCGCCCGGCCGCGTGCTGATCGACCAGGTCGGTCTCAACCACCTGACCTGGATCCGCGCCGTGCACGTCGACGGCGAGGACCGCCTCGACAGTCTCCTCGCCGATTACGGTGACGAGCTCGCGGCGGAGCTCGAGCTGCCACGCCGCCTGTTGGACGACCTGGGCGCGATCCCGAGCTACTACCTGCGCTACTTCTACGGCCACGACGAGGTGCTGGCCGAGCAGCGCGAC
>JAICUS010000797.1 GCA_025935735.1 Solirubrobacteraceae bacterium
CGCCGGCGCGGCGACGCGCGGGTGCTGCTGATCTCGATGGCCTTCCTGGCGACCGGCGGCTTCCTCGCGCTGCACGCCGTCGGCACGCCGGGCGTCCTGTTCGACCGCGACCTGACCGGGTTCACGGTCGCGATCCCGGTGGGGCTGGTCATCGCCGCGGGCTTCGCCGCCGCGTCGGCGTTCGCCGACGCCCGCCCGTCTCTCGCCCACCGCGCGATCCGCCACCCGCAGGCGCTGCAGGCGCTGGTCGTGGCGACGATGGCCATCTGGTTCGCCTACACCGTGGCCGACCTGCCGCCGCTGGACCGCCCGGTCGCCGAGGGCGCGACGAGCGCGCTGCTGAAGGTGCTCGCCGGCCTGGGCATGGTGCTCTATGCCGCGGCGGCCCTGCGCTACCTGAGCGTCTATCGGGCCCAGCGGAGCCTGCTGACCGCGGCCATCACCGGCTGCTTCGTGCTGCTGGCCGAGGCGATGATCGGCGTCGTGGCGACCGGCGAGCGCGCCTGGCACGCGAGCTGGTGGGAGTGGCACGGGCTGATCGTGCTCGCGTTCCTGCTCGTCGCCCTCGCCGCCCAGCGCGAGTGGCGCGACGAGCGCTTCCGCGCGCTCTACCTCCCCACCACGCGGGAGCGCAGCGGGGAGGTCAGCGTCCTGTTCAGCGACCTCGCGGGCTTCACCGGCTTCACCGAGCGCACCGAGCCGCGGGAGGTCGCGGCGATGCTCACGGCCTACTACGAGCGCGCGGCGCCGGCCATCGCCCGGGCCGGCGGCGAGATCGAGCACTTCGCCGGCGACGGGCTGCTGGCCACGTTCAACACGCGCGGCGACCGCCCCGACCACGCCGCGCGGGCGGCGCGCACCGGGCTGGAGCTCCAGCGCGCCTGGGCGGAGGTCTCAGACGCGCACCCCGGCTGGCCGCGCCTGCGCGTCGGCGTCAACACCGGCCCGGCGATCGTGCGCGAGATGGGCGGCCACGGCCACGTCGCCTACACGGTGGTCGGCGACAGCGTCAACGTCGGCGCCCGGCTGGAGGCGCACGCGCCCGTCGGCGGCGTGCTGATCGGCGAGGAGACCCGGCGGCGCCTGCCGGAGGGCACGGTCGCGACGCCGGTGGCGCCGCTGCGCGTGAAGGGCAAGGACGCCACCGTCGAGGCCTTCGCGCTGGAGTCGGTGCCGTCGCGTGAGCGCAGGCTCACGCGGTCGCGGTCCTGAGGGCGTCGCGGTCGAGCACGCGGATCGCCCGGCGGCGCGTCTCGATCCAGCCGAGCCCCCGCATCGACTGCAGCGAGCGCGCCACGGACTCCAGCGAGGACCCGGCCCAGCCGGCGAGCTCCTCCTGCGAGAGCGGCAGCAGGATGTCGACCGGGCCCTCCTCGCCCGCCCCGAAGCGCTCGCACAGCTCCAGCAGGCAGAACGCGACGCGGCCCATCGCCGTGTAGCCGGTGAGCTGGATGCGCTTGGCGTCGGCCTCCCGCAGGCGGTCGGCCAGCACGCGCAGGAGCGCGAGCGACGCCGCCGGCTGCTCCCGCAGCACGGCGCGGAAGTGCTGATGGCCGATCGCGATCGCCTCGACCGGCTCCAGCGCCTCGACCGACGCGCCGCGCGGCTGCTCGTCGATCGCCGACATCTCGCCGACCAGGTCGCCGGGCCCGCGGAACGCCAGCAGGACGCGCCGCCCGGCCGGCGTCGTGGCGGAGACCTTGACCCGGCCGGACCGCAGCACGATGACCTCCTGCGGGACCTGGCCCGCGTGCATCAGCGCGTCGCCGCGCGCGTAGGAGCGCGGCCGCGCGTGCCGATGGATCGCGGCGGCCGCGTCGGCGTCGAGGAGTTCCCAGAATCCAGCCATGCCCGACGCCGGATTCTGCTGCATCGGTACGAGGTCGCTCGTGGCGGGCCACGTCGAAGCTCGCCTGGTGCTGCCCGTCGACCTTCGAGCACGTCGCGGTGAAGGTGAAGTGCCCGACCCTGCCCAGCGTGACCGTCTGGCCGGCGCGCAGGAACCGCACGCCGCCGGAGCTCGCGACCTTCGGGGCGTGGTGGTGGTGATGGCCGTACGGAGACCAGCCGTCATAGGCGGCGGCGACGCTTCCGCCGCCGAGCGCGACGAACAGCGCGGTGCCGGCGACGGCCATCGAGGGCGTGAGTGCACGCGTCAGTTTCATGAGAGATCCGAGCTCCTGGGTGAGGGGTGGCGGCGCTAGAGGCTGCCGCGGGCGATCTCGAC
>JAICUS010000238.1 GCA_025935735.1 Solirubrobacteraceae bacterium
ACCGCCGACGAGATGCTCCAGGATCTCGTGAACATGAAGCACTAGTTCAGCTCGGCTGAACGTTGAAGGGCCCGCCATCGAGCGGGCCCTTCGCGCTTAAGCCGCTCGAACATCTGCCGATCACAGGGATGTGATCCGTCTTCACCACCTATCCGCGCGGGCTGAGGCGTTCTACCTCAACCCCGATCTGATCGTCGCCATCGACACGACGCCCGACACGGTGGTGACCCTGACCACGCATCAGAAGGTGCTCGTCAAGGACGCCGCCGAGGACGTCGTCGCCGCCATCCACGCCTGGCGCGCCTCGATCCTCACTGCGGCCATGCCGAGCTCCGCGCGCCGCCGCAACGAGGCGGCGCTCACGCTCGTCCGCGGCGCCGCGGCCGAGGCGCCGGGCGGGCGGGAGACGTCGCGATGAAGGCCTCCTCCGCCATCGGCCTCGCCATCGCCTTCCTCGGCCTGTTCCTCGGGCCGACGATGGAGGGCTCCAACGTCTTCGCGATCATCAACCCGTCCGCGATGCTGATCGTGTTCTGCGGCACGATGGGCGCGACGATCGCCGGCGCCGACTTCAACGCCATCAAGGCGATCCCCAAGCTCTACATGCTGGCGTTCAACGCGCCGGTGCACGACCTCAACGCGAAGGTGTCCGAGCTCGTCGGCTACGCCGAGTCGGCCCGCCGCGACGGCCTGCTGGCGCTCGACGAGGTCACGCAGTCGATCGAGGACCAGTTCACCAAGAAGGGCCTGCAGCTCGTCGTCGACGGCACGGACCCCGACCTGGTGGCCGACATCCTCGAGGCCGAGGTCGCGGCGATGAAGAAGCGCCACGCGACCATGTCCCAGCCCTTCGACAAGGCCGGCGGCTACGCCCCGACCATGGGCATCATCGGCACCGTCTTCGGGCTCATCCACGTGCTCGCGCACCTGGACGCCCCGGCCACGCTCGGCCCGTCGATCTCCGCGGCGTTCATCGCCACGCTGCTCGGCGTCGCGTCGGCCAACGTCCTCTACCTGCCGATCGCCACCAAGCTCAAGGGCATCTCCGGTGACGAGGTGCACGCGCGCAAGCTGGTGATCGAGGGCATCCTCTCGATCCAGGCCGGCGACAACCCGCGCGTCGTCCAGGAGAAGCTGATCACGTTCGTCCCGCCCGCGCTGCGCGCCGGCGCCGACGCGGAGTCCAACGGCGGCGAGGCCGCCAAGGCGGCCGCGTAGGAGCATCCGATGGCGTCGCACAGGCGACACAAGGGCGGTCACGACGACCACGAGGCCGAGCACGACGAAAGCGAGCGCTGGCTCGTGTCCTTCGCGGACATGATGACCCTGCTGTTCGCGCTGTTCATGGTGCTGTTCTCGATCTCGTCGGTGAACACGTCCAAGCTCACGGCGCTGCAGAAGTCGCTGCAGGACGCGTTCTCGGGCGCGGTGCTCTCTGGCGGCAAGGCGATCATGCAGACCGGCAACGAGACCTCGCCCAAGCGGGCGCAGGCCACGCCGCCGATCCCGTCGCTGACGCCGCTGATCTCGCAGGCCACCACGAGCCTCACCAATCCGAGCACGCTCAAGAAGGCCCAGAAGGAGCAGGAGGACTTCCAGGAGCTCAAGCGGCGGATCGACTCGGAGGCGCGCAAGGCCGGCCTGAAGGGCAAGGTGCTGACCACCGTGCGCCGGCGCGGCCTGGAGATCGAGATCCTCACCGACAAGGTCTTCTTCGATTCCGGCTCGGCGACGCTGAAGCCGCAGGCCCTGGGCATCCTCGACAAGGTCGCGGTGATCCTGGCCGGCGAGCACGAGCACCCGATCGTGGTCGAGGGCCACACGGACTCGCAGCCGATCCACGCCTCGCTCTACCCGTCCAACTGGGAGCTCTCCGGCGCCCGAGCCGCCGCGGTCGTGCGCGACTTCGTGGGCGACGGCGTGAACTCCCGCCGCGTGAGCTTCAGCGGCTACGGCTCCAACGAGCCCATCGCCACCAACTCGACGGCCGCCGGGCGCAGCAAGAACCGCCGCGTCGAGGTCGTCCTCTCGAGGATCAATCCCCTACCCACCAAGTGACATGGAGTCAATGAGCGCAAGGAGGCGCACCCCATGAAGAAGATCGCTCCGATCATCGTGCTCGTCGTCGTGCTGGCGGGCGCGTACAAGTTCGTCCTCGCCAAGCCGGCGCCGGCCAAGGCCAAGCCGAAGGTGGAGGGCACCGTCTACATCCTCCCCAAGGAGTTCCTGGTCAACCTGGCCGACAACCGCTTCGCCAAGCTCACCGTGGCGCTCGTCCTCGACGAGAAGGACACCTCCGTCCCGGCCGCGGGCGGCGAGGGCGGCAGCTCGGCGCCCGAGGGCTTCGGCGCGATGACCGAGGAGGCGGTGGTGCGCGACGTGATCACCAACGACCTCACCGACGCCAAGGACAACGACCTCATCTCCGCCAAGGGCCGCAAGGAGCTCAAGGAGGAGATCCTCAAGGATCTGAAGGCGCACACCGATGTAAAGGTCGACGACGTCCTGTTCACCGACGTCACCGTGCAGTAGAGATCCCATGGCCGAGACCGTCGACTACGCCCCCTTCGAGACCACGCTCGCGGAGCCCGCTCCGGCGGCTCCGCCGGCGCCGGTCACCGCCGAGGAGCTGGCCCGCCTGCACGACGTGCCGGTGGAGCTGGCCGTCGAGGTCGGGCGCACCAAGATGACCATCCGCGAGGCGCTCGCGCTCGGGCCCGGGTCGATCGTGACCCTCAACCGCCTGGCCGGCGAGCCCGTCGACCTGCTGGTCAACGGCAAGCCGATCGCCCGCGGGGAGGTCGTCGTCATCGACGAGGAGTTCGGCCTGCGGGTCACCGAGGTGCTGGAGGCCGAAGGCGCCTCCGGCGCCGGCCACGAAGGCTAAAGCGGTCCGGCGCGGTATACGGGCGGTGTGCACCGCCTCGGCCGCGCCGTCGCCGCCTTCTGGCGCAAGGCTTATGGGGACAACCTCACGGGCCTGTCGTCGATGGTCGCCTACAGCCTGCTGCTGTCGATCTTCCCGCTGGCGCTGATCTCGCTGTTCGTGGCCGGCCGGGTGCTGCGCTCGCCCGAGCTGGCCGAGTCGGTGATCGCCGACGCCCAGCGCATCTTCCCCACGGCGGCGCGCGGCACGATCACCTCAGGCGTCCGCCGGCTCGAGCACGCCTCGACGACCGTCGGCCTGGTCGCCCTCGTGTCCTCGCTGTGGGTGAGCGCGTCCTTCTGGGGGGCGCTGGACACGGCGTTCTGCCGCATCTACCAGCTGCCCTGCCGCACCTGGGTGCGCCAGAAGCTGTTCGGCCTGGGGATGCTCGTGGTGGTGCTCGTGCTGATCGCGGCCAGCGTGCTCGTGCCCACGCTGCAGTCGGTGCTGATCAACGGCGCGAGCGACCTGCCGTTCGGTCTGGCCAAGGTCCGCGGGCTCATCTACGCGCTCACGTTCGCCGCCGGGCTGGTGGTCCTGTTCGCGGCGCTGTGCCTCACGTACTGGCTGGTGCCCAAGGGGAAGATCCCCTGGTCGGCCATCTGGCCCGGCGCGCTCGGGGCGACGGTGGCCATCGGCGCCGTCGACTTCGTCTTCCCGCTCTACATCGCGAACTCGTCGACGCTGAACATCGGCGCGTCGGCCGTGTTCGTGCTGATCGCGCTCGTCTGGTTCTACGCGCTGGCCATCATCCTGCTGGCCGGCGCGGTGGTGAACGACCTGCGCCTCGCCGCGTCGCGCTGACTCAAGGGCGGGGGGGGCCCTGCCGATAGGGACCTTGAGCCTGATCCGGGCTCTTCCCTCGGTTGAGATGCTGACTTCCCCTGCCTTCATTCTCGCGGCCGCCTCCGGCGAGAACACGCCGCTGCACCTCGGCTCCGACACCACCGCCCAGACGGCGCACGCGGCCTCGGGCGGCGGCATCGTCCGGACGATCGTCGCGCTGCTCGTCGTGGTCGCCGTCATCTACGCGATCACCTGGCTGCTCAAGAAGGTCAAGAGCACCAAGGAGGCCACCGCCTCCGGCACGAGCCTCGAGTCGCTGGCCACGCTGCCGCTCGGCACCAACCGCGCGCTGCACCTGGTGCGCGCCGGCAGCGAGGTCGTGCTGCTCGGCTCGGCCGAGCACGGCGTGACGCCGATCCGTCGCTTCAGCGAGGCCGAGGCCCTCCAGCTCGGGCTGCTCGACGGCACGACGGGCGCCACGCTCGACGTCCTGCCCGACCTGCCCGCGGCGACGCCCCGCAGCCAGCCGCAGACCATCGGCGGCCTGCTCGAGGCGCTGCGCCGCAAGACGGTGATCAAGTGATCGCCGCCATCGCGCCGCACGTGAACACCGACGGCTCCAACGCCGTCCAGATCCTGCTGCTGGTCGGCGGCATCTCGCTCGTGCCGGCCGCGCTGTTCACGGTCACCGGCTTCACCCGCATCCTCATCGTCCTCGGCTTCATCCGCTCGGGCCTGGGCACGCCGACGGCGCCGCCCAACCAGGTGCTGGTGGGCATCGCGTTCTTCCTGACGCTGTTCGTGATGAGCCCGACGCTCAAGCAGATCAAGACCGAGGCCTACGACCCGCTGCAGAAGCACCAGATCACCCAGACGGTCGCGCTCCAGCGCGCCGAGGGGCCGATGCGCGAGTTCATGTGGAAGCAGACGCGCACCAAGGACGTCGCGCTGTTCGTCAAGCTGGCGCACCTCAAGAACGTCAAGACCCGCAAGGACGTCCCGACGCTCGTGCTGATCCCGGCGTTCACGATCTCCGAGCTCAAGACGGCGTTCCAGATCGGCTTCCTGATCTTCCTGCCGTTCCTGATAATCGACTTGGTCGTCTCCTCGACCTTGATGTCGATGGGGATGATGATGCTGCCGCCGGTCTTCATCTCGCTGCCGTTCAAGATCCTGCTGTTCGTCCTGGTGGACGGCTGGAACCTGATCACGTCGTCGCTCGTCAGCTCCTTTCACACATGAGCCAGGACGACGTCGTCAGCATCATCGTCTCGATGATGGGGGTCACCCTGAAGGTGGCCATGCCGCTGCTGCTGGTCGGCCTGGTGGTCGGCCTCGCCATCTCGGTGCTGCAGGCGGTCACGCAGATCCAGGAGCAGACGCTGTCGTTCATCCCGAAGGTGATCGCGCTCGTCGCGGTCGTGGCCATCGCCGGCCCGTGGATGCTCGACACGGTCGTCACCTGGACGCAAGAGCTCTGGCTGTCGATCCCGCTCCACGTCGGGTCCTAGCCCCGTGGACGTCAACGAGCTCCTCGCTCGGTTCTCCGAGCAGCAGGTCGCTGCGTTCTTCCTCGTGCTGGCGCGCGTCTCGCCGCTGTTCCTGCTGGCGCCGCTGTTCTCCTCCAAGCAGGTGCCGGCGCGGGCGCGCGGCGTGCTCGCCGTGGCGCTCACGCTCGGGCTGACCCCGGTCGTCTCGCGCCACGCGGACATCAATCTCGACACGCTGCCCTACGCGCTGCTGATCCTCAAGGAGCTGCTGGTCGGGCTGGCGTTCGCCTACGGCCTGAGCGCGCTGTTCGCCGCCGTGCAGGCCGCCGGCGCGCTGCTGGACACGCTGATCGGCTTCTCGTTCGGCTCGCTGGTGGACCCGGTCACCGGCACCCAGTCGACCGTGCTCTCGCAGATGTACGCGCTGTTCGGCGCGGCGATCTTCGTGGCCATCAATGGCGACGCGTATGTCATCCAGGGCCTCGCGCGCACCTATGACGCGGTCCCGCTGCTCAAGTCGCCGGCCATCGGCTCGCTCGTGCAGGGCGCGCAGGCGGCGTTCTCGGGGATCTTCATCTCGGCGTTCGAGATCGCCGCGCCCGTGCTGGTGGCGATGATCATCACCGACGCGGCGCTGGGCGTCGTCTCGCGCGTCGTGCCGCAGATCAACGTCTTCTCCACCGGCTTCCCGGCGAAGATGATCGTCGGCCTGACGCTGATCGGCGTCTCGCTGCCGTTCGTCTCCGGCTACATCGGCGACCAGCTCGAGACCACCGTGGTCACGGCGCTGCACACCCTCCACGTGGGCTGATGGCCGAGAACAAGACCGAGAAGGCAACGCCCAAGCGCCGCGAGGAGGCGCGCAAGAAGGGCCAGGTGGCGCGCTCGGCCGACGTCAACGGCGCGGTCGTGCTGATGGCGGGCCTGCTCGCGCTCTCCGCGTTCGGCCCGAAGATGATGGAGGAGATGCGGGCGGCGATGGTCGACGTCTTCGCCTTCGCCGGCACCCCCGACGCGGTCAACGCCAAGAACCTCGGCTCGCTGTTCCTGTTGGCCGGACGCCATGTCGCGCTGGCCACCGCGCCGGTCGGGCTCGTGTGCCTGCTCGCCGCCGTGGCGGCGGGCGCCGGCCAGGTCGGCCTCAAGCCCAGCTTCGGCGCGCTGAAGCCGAACTTCGGCAAGCTCAACCCGGGCAAGGGCTTCAAGCACATGTTCGGCTCCAACCTGTTCGCCGAGGGCGGCAAGTCGGTGGGCAAGGTCGGCGCCGTGGGCGCGATCGCCGCCCTGGCGCTGTTCCCGAAGCTCGGCGAGTTCGGCGCGCTGGTGGGCACGCCGCCGGAGGACCTCATCCCCCAGATCGCCCACGAGATCCTGGGCATCGCGCAGCGCGCGGCGGGCGCCTATCTGGTCATCGCCGCGATCGACTACGGCTACCAGCGCTGGCGCCACGAGAAGTCGCTGCGCATGGACAAGGAGGAGATCAAGCAGGAGTTCAAGCAGCAGGGCCTGCCTGCCGAGATTAGGAGTGCGCAGCGTCGTCGGGCCATGGAGCTGTCCCGGGCCCGGATGATGGATGCCGTCCCCTCCGCCGACGTGGTCGTCACGAACCCCACCCACTATTCCGTCGCCCTCTCCTACGAGGCGGGGAGCGACGCTCCCATGGTCGTGGCCAAGGGCGTCGACAACCTCGCGTTCAAGATCCGCGAGATCGCCTCCGAGCACGGCGTGATGATCGTCCCCGACCCGCCGCTGGCCCGGACGCTCTACGCCAACGTCGAGATCGACCGGGCGATCCCCGAGGACCTCTTCCAGGCGGTGGCCCAGCTGCTCGCCTACGTCTACCGCGTCGCCGGCATGAGAAAGGCCGCTGCTGCATGAGCTCCCTGCTGTCCAAGGCCGGCAAGCACTCCGACTTCGCCGCGGCCGGCGCGGTGGTGCTGGTCATCGCGATGATGATCATCCCGCTGCCGCCGTTCCTGCTCGACTTCTTCATCACGATCAACATCTCGGCGGCGCTGATGATCGTCGTGGCCACGATGTACGTGCCGCGCGCGCTGGACTTCTCCTCGTTCCCGAGCGTGCTGCTGCTCACGACGCTGTTCCGGCTGGCCATCAACGTCTCGGTCACCCGGCTGATCCTGCTGCACGGCGACGCCGGCCACGTCGTCGAGGCGTTCGGCAACTTCGTGGTCGGCGGCAACGTGGTCGTCGGCCTCGTGGTCTTCCTGATCCTGATCGTCATCCAGTTCGTGGTGATCACCAACGGCGCCGGGCGCGTGGCCGAGGTCGGCGCGCGCTTCACCCTGGACGCCATGCCGGGCAAGCAGATGGCGATCGACGCCGACCTGAACACCGGCCAGATCACCGACGAGGAGGCGCGCCGGCGCCGGGCGGAGATCGCCCAGGAGGCCGACTTCTACGGCGCGATGGACGGCGCCTCGAAGTTCGTCAAGGGCGACGCGATGGCCGGCCTGCTGATCACCGCGATCAACCTGCTCGGCGGCATCGTCGTCGGCGTGCTGCAGCAGAAGATGTCCTTCACCGACGCCGGCCAGCACTTCTCGCTGCTGTCGGTGGGCGACGGCCTGTGCGCGCAGATCCCCGCGCTGCTGATCTCGGTGGGCACCGGCATCCTGGTCACCCGCTCGGCCGGACAGGACAACCTCGGCACGACCGTCTCGACGCAGATCCTCGACCAGCGCAAGGCGCCGCTGATCGCCGGCGCGATGGTGCTGGTGTTCGGCCTGGTCCCGGGCCTGCCCAAGATCCCGTTCTTCTTCATCGGCGGCATCCTGTTCGCCGTCGGCTGGACGCTGCGCAACAAGCCCAACTCCAAGCAGGCCGCCGAGGAGCAGAAGGCGAGCGCCGCGGCGCCGGGCGACCAGGCCCAGCTGCCCGCGCCGCGCGACGCCGCGCTCGACGCGCTCGCGCTCGACCCGCTCGAGCTGGCCATCGGCTTCGGGCTGGTCCCGCTGGTCGACCAGCAGGCCGGCGGCACGCTGCTGGCCCGCGTGGGCACGATCCGGCGCCAGATCGCCGCCGAGCTCGGCATGGTCATCCCGCCGGTGCGTATCCGCGATGACATCGGCCTGGACTCGCACGAGTACGTGCTGCGCGTCCGTGGCACGGAAGTTGCGCGCGCCGGCGTGATTGCGGGGCACCATATGGCCATGAACCCGGGCGACGCCATGGGGCAGCTGCCCGGCATCCCGACCACCGAGCCGGCCTTCGGCCTGCCCGCGGTCTGGGTCCCGGAGTCCGGCCGCGCCGAGGCCGAGGCGCTGGGCTGGACCGTGGTCGACGCCGAGTCCGTGGTCGTCACGCACC
>JAICUS010000423.1 GCA_025935735.1 Solirubrobacteraceae bacterium
AAGTAGGCGGCGTTGAGGTTGACGGTCGTCATGTTCGCCTGCCGGTTCTCCTCGTTGAGATCGGCGAAGCGGTCCAGGTGCCGGCGCTCCTGCCCGAAGGTACGCACGACGCGGATGCCCGACAGCGTCTCCTGCAGGTAGGCGGTGACCGCGGCGACCTTCTCGCGGGTGGCCCGGTAGGCGTCGGCGGAGATGACCCGGAAGATCAGCGACCCCACGCCGAGCACCGGGAACATCAGGTAGGTCAGCAGCGCCAGGTGGGCGTCGAGCACGAACAGGATCGCCGCCGTGCCGAACAGCATGATCGTGGAGCCGAACAGCGTGACCACGCCGTCGGTGACCAGCGAGTTCAGCGCCTCCACGTCGTTGGACAGGCGCGAGATCAGCACGCCCGCCTGGCGGCGCGAGTAGAAGCCGATCGACATCGTCTGCAGGTGGGCGAACAGCTGGATGCGCAGGTCCTGCAGCGCGCGCTGGCCGACCCAGCCGACGAGGTAGGTCTCCGCGTAGGTGGCGCCCCAGTAGATCACCGCCGTGGCCAGGAACGCGACCACGATCCAGGTCAGCGCGGTCAGGTCGCCGGGCACGATGCCGCGGTCGATGGCCAGCTTGGCCAGCGGCGGCGGCGCCAGCGCGGCCGCGGTGCCCGCCAGCAGCGCGACGAACATCAGCGCGACGCGATTGCGGTAGGGCCGCAGCAGCTCGATCAGCCCCCGCAGCTTGCGGGCGCGGCCGCCGGTGGCGCGCCAGCGGCGCACGAGGTCGTCGCGGCGCGCGCTCACAGCCCGGCGACCCTTTCCTTCGGATCCCGCGTGAGGAACACCTGGTCCGGCAGGCCCTTGGCGGCGATCTCGGCGTAGAGCTCGGAGCGCTCGAGCAGCTCCTCGTGGTTGCCGCGGGCGACGATCCGGCCGTGCTCGAGCACCACGATCTCGTCGGCCAGCGCGATGGTGGAGAGCCGGTGGGCGATCACGAACGTGGTCCGGCCGGCCATCACCTCGCGCAGCGCCGCCTTGATCTCGCGCTCGGTCGAGGCGTCGACCGAGGAGGTGGCGTCGTCCAGGATCAGGATGCGCGGGTCGGCCAGCAGCGCGCGGGCGATGGCGATCCGCTGGCGCTGGCCGCCCGACAGGGTCAGCCCGCGCTCGCCCACGCGCGTGTCGTAGCCGTCCGGCAGCTCGGCGATGAACCCGGCGGCCTGGGCGCGCTCGGCCGCCCGCTCGATCTCCTCGCGGGTGGCGTCCGGCCGGGCGTAGGCGATGTTGCCCGCGACCGTGTCCGAGAACAGGAACGGGTCGTCGTCGACCACGGCGATCGCCCGGCGCAGCGACGGCACGTCGACCCCGCGCACGTCGGCGCCGTCGATCGAGACGACGCCCGACTGCGGGTCATACAGCCGCGGCAGCAGCTGCACGAGCGTCGTCTTGCCCGAGCCGGTCGCGCCCACCAGCGCGACCGTGCTGCCCGCCTCCACCGAGAGGTCCACGTCGACCAGCGACGGCGCGCCGGAGCCGTAGGCGAACGTCACCCCGCGCATCGCCACCGCGCCGCGCCCGGGAGGCAGCGGCGGCGCCCCCGCCGGCGCGACCACGCGCGGCTCGCGGTCGAGGATCTGGTAGAGACGGGCGCCGGACGCCGTCGCCCGCTGGGCCAGCCCGAGCGACACGCCGAGCTGGCGCATCGGGGAGATCAGCATCAGCAGGTAGGAGTAGAACGCGGTGAAGTCGCCCAGCGACAGCGTGCCGTGCACGACCTGCCGGCCGCCCATCAGCAGGATCACCGCCAGGCCGAGGTTGGGCAGGAACCCCAGCAGCGGGTTGTAGAACGCCTGCAGCCGGGTGGCGAGCATCGACTGGCCGAACACCCGCGCGACCGAGCCGCGGAAGTGGCCGAGCTGGCGCTCCTCGGCGGCGAACGCCTTCACGACGCGGACGCCGGAGATGTTCTCCTCCACCTCCGCGGTGACCTCGGCGATCCGCTGCTGGACCTCCTGCAGCGCGGGCCGCGAGCGCCGCCCGTAGCGCGCCGCCACCACGACCACGAACGGTACCGGGATCAGCGCCAGCGCGGCCAGCTTGGGCTGCAGCAGGAACATCGCCGTCGCGCCGAGCACGAGCGACAGCCCGCTCTGCATGATGAACACGAGGCCGTAGCCCAGGAAGAAGCGCACCGCGGTCAGGTCCACCGTGGCGCGCGACATCAGCTGGCCGGTCTGCTGGGAGGCGAAGAAGCCCAGCTCGAGCCGCTGCAGGTGCGTGTAGATCAGGTTGCGCAGGTCGTACTCGATGGCCAGCGACACGCGCCCCGCGACGAGCCGGCGCTGGACGGAGAACACCAGCCGCAGCACCGCCGCGCCGAGGATGACCGCGCCCAGCACCTTCAGCCCGTGGTGGTCGTGCGCCGTGATCCGGTTGACCGCCTTGCCGGTCAGCCAGGGGATCGCCACGGTGCAGACCATGGCGAGCGCGGCCAGGACCAGCGACACGGCCACCCCCCGCTTGTAGGGGCGCAGGAATCCGAGGAGCCGGCCAAAGGTGCGCACGCAACTACACGATAGGAGGCGGGCCGGGCGGGCCCCGTCGTCAATTCGGCCTAGGACCTGGCATGGTTAGACTCGCGCCCGCATGACGGATCCGATCGTCCTCCGCAACCGCTTCGCGATGGTCAAGGGCGCGTGGGACGAGCACCTGCGCGGCGTCCCGTTCCCCTCGCTGGGGGAGGGCACGGCCGAGCAGAAGATCGAGCGCCTGGAGATCGCGCTGGTCGACGAGATGCGCCGCCGGGCCACGCCGGAGACCGCCGAGCAGGTGGCCGACGCGATGTGGGGCCTGGTGCACTCGCGCCCGGACGGGGACCCGGTCAAGCTGCGGGTGACCCAGCACCACGAGGACCTGGCCCGGCTGGGCCACCGCCGGATCTGAGCTGGAACCCAACGCAGGCTTGGACGGGTAAGCGTGGGTACTTGGGATAGCCGGGCTCGCCGGCCAGCCCGCGCTCGCACAGCGAGAACGCCGACCCGCGGGTGTTCGTCACCACGCGCTGGTGCGCGCAGCGCGCGCACAGGCCCGGGTCAACCGGTCCTGGCGTGGTCGAGCACGAGGTAGGTCTCGCCGGTCTGCGCGTGCTGGAGCGACCACAGGAACAGGTTCGACAGGGTCAGCGCGTCGACCCTGCGCCCGTCGCCCGCGCCGATGCCGGCCGGCCCGAGCGACTTCGGCGCCATCGTGAAGCGCAGCGGCGTCTGCAGCTGCTGCTTGAGGTCGCCGGGCCGGTAGAACACGGCCTGCGACTGCGGCTCGGTCGTCGGGCCGCCCTTGGTCTGCGCGCCAGCGGGGATCGTCGGCAGCAGCGCGAGCACCGAGTCGACGTCGGGCAGGTAGCGGAACGTGTAGAGCGCCAGCTCGAGCGCCTCCCGGCGCAGCAGCTGGCCGCGGGCCAGCGACGACTTGCCGGTCAGCGCGCCGTCGGCCCCGAGGCCGTTGAGCGTGTAGATCACGCCGTGGCTGGGGGTGATGGTCTTGATCGGCCCGGAGGTGGGGCGCACGGCGATCTGCACGCCCGGCATCGGCTCGCCCTTGACCATCGTGAGCTGGCTGCCGTTGTCCTGCTTGTACTCGGCGCCCACGTGGTCGGCGATCTCCTGCGCGCCCGGCGTGACGTCGCTCTGCGGCGGCTGCCAGACGGACCAGTGGGCGGCGAAGCCCTCGTCGGCCGCCGGACCCTGCGACGTCATCGCGATCGCCACGACGATCCCCACCGCCAGCACGACGCCGGCCAGCGCGCCCATGAGGAAGCCGAAGCGGTTGCGGTACTCCGACGGCGGCAGGTCCACGGCCTGGGCCGCCGGCTGGGCGCCGGAGCGCGGCGGCTCGGGCGGGAGCTCGATCAGGTTCGGCGTGCCGCCGGGCGTGGTGGGCCGGCCGGCCGGGGACGCGGGCGGGATCAGATCACGGGCCATGTCGTCTCGTCTAGGACGTCGATCTCGGGCTTGACGAGGCGCGCCTCGTCGAGCATGTTCGTCACATCGTCGCCGTACATCTCGCCCTCGGCGATCAGCCGCTCGGCGATCCGCTCCACGGCGTCCTTGTTGAGCCGGATCGTCGCGTAGGCGACCACGAACGCCTGGCCGATCAGCATCGCCGCGAGCTTGCGCTTGCCGCCGTCGCCCAGCGCCGCGCCGAACGAGCTGCCGTTCAGGCCGGCCGAGCGGTGCATGAGCTTGATGCCGAGCCGCTCGAAGCGCTCCATGACCTTGTCCTCGGTCTCCTCGCGCTCGGTGCGGTCGGCGATCCGGTCCGACAGGTCGATCGGGGCGGGCGCCATGCCGGCCGCGCCGACCATCATCGCCGCCTGGTGGGTGGCCATGCCGAGGTCGCCGCCCACGCCGTTGGTGTTCTGGCCGTAGAACACGATCTCGGCGGCCATCGCGCCGAGCACCCAGATGAGCTCGCCGACCTGCTCGGAGCGCCAGGAGCCGAACCGGTCCTCGATGGCCATCGCCTGGTGGTGGCCGCCGGAGGACCCGCGCTTGCGGATCGACAGCCGCGTGGACAGCAGGTTCTCCATGTACACGTGGCTGCAGACCGCGTGGCCGGCCTCGTGGATGGCGGTGGCGCGCTCCTCGTGCTTCGGGTACGGCTGGCCGATCGCCACGCCCGACTCGACCGTGGTCATCGCCTCCACCAGGTCGCGCCGGCTGAACGCGACCCGCCCGTCCGAGTGCGCGTAGGTCAGCGCCAGCGAGCACGCCTGGTCGATCATGGCGGGGGAGTACCCGCTGGTGATGCGGGCCAGCTCGTCGCGGGCCCGCGGCGTGTCCAGGTCCTCCTCGTGGGCCACCTTGCCCAGGTAGAGGTCGAAGATGTCGCGCCGGTCCTCCCACGTGGGCGTGCGGAAGTAGATGTGGCGGCCCATCCGGCCCGGGCGGGTGAGCGCCGGGTCGAGCATCTCCAGCGGCACGTTGCAGGCGCCGATGAAGTAGACCTCCTCCTTGCGCGGCCGGGGCGCCTTGAGCCGCAGCCGCAGGCCGAAGAGGCGCTGGGGGACGAAGTAGAGCGCGTCGAGGAACGTGTTGAACTTGCGCGTGCGGAAGCGCTTGAGCAGCGGCGGGTCGTCGATGCCGTCCATGACCACCAGCAGCTGGTTGAGCGCCAGGCCGCCGCCCATGCCCATCATCCCCGGGACGACGGCGTTGACCGCGTGGCCGAGCTTGCGGTAGAAGGCGGGATAGCGTTCGCGCGCCGGCTCGGCGCGCATGGCGAACAGCGTCTCGCGCCAGGCCCGGGTCTCCTTGATCAGGTCGCCGGTCGAGGTCAGCGCGCCCTGGGGGCCGAAGAAGTTCGTGTCGTGGATCGTGCCGGTCTCCAGGGGCTGGAAGCCCGAGCCCAGCGACTGCCGGCGCATGCCCACGGCGTCGATCTCGTCGATGAACACGATGCACTGCCC
>JAICUS010000674.1 GCA_025935735.1 Solirubrobacteraceae bacterium
CAGGCCCGCCTGCTTGAACAGGTCCTTGCGGTAGATCAGCAGCTGCCCCCAGCCGTCCGAGGGCACCGCGGACACCTTGCCGCCCTGGGTGACGAGCTGCAGCGCGCTCTGCGTGAACGTGTCGCGCCCCAGCGCGTCGACGACGTCCTGGGCGGCGCCGGGGTCGAACACCTGCTGCTTGACGTAGCTGAGGGCGTCGGCGGCGGAGATCGCCGCCAGCACGTCGGGGAGCTTGCCGGCCGCGGCCGCGTTGGTCACCTGCGTGGAGAGCTGGCCGTCGGGGATCGGCACGACCTTGGTCTTGATCCCGGTCTTGGCGGTGAAGGCGGCGAGGTCCTGCTCGAGCGCCTGCACGCGGTCCGGCTGGCCCTCGTAGCTCCACACGGTCACCGTGGTGCCGCGGAGGCTGCCGCCGGTCGCCTTGTCGCCACCGCCGCCTCCGCTCCCGCCGCCGCATCCCGCCGCCACCACCGCCGCGGTTGCCAAGCCCGTCAGCGAAACCAGGACTCTGCGTCGGCTGCTCATGCGCACCTCCTCCGGGAACGATCCGCCGCGGATCATTCCACTTCTGTCGGCGATTGCAACCTAAGTTGTGCGGAGATGCGACAGTTCTGTCGCGCGAGCCGCCGAATCGGCTGTAAGGTATGCGACTGATGGAGTGGACCGAGGAGATCGGATCCCCCGGGCACGTGCTGCGGCTCGTGCGCGACGGCCACGCCACCACCCGCGCCGAGATCGGCCGCGTCACCGGGCTCTCCCGCTCCACGGTGCTCCAGCGCGTCGGCCTGCTGCTCGAGAGCGGCCTGCTCGGCGACGGCGGCACCGCGACCTCCACCGGCGGGCGCCCGCCCAGCGTGCTGGCGTTCAATGCCGACGCCGGCGTGGTGCTCGCCGCCGACCTCGGGGTGACCCACGGGCGCCTCGCGGTGGCCGACCTGAGCGGCCGGGCGCTGGCCGAGGTGCACGAGCGGCGGGAGATCGCGGCGGGCCCGGACGCGACCCTCGGCTGGGTGGAGGAGACGTTCGCCGGACTGCTCGAGCGCACCGGCCGCTCCCGCGACGACGTGCTCGCGCTGGGCATCGGCGTCCCCGGGCGCGTGAACACCGAGACGGGGCGGCCGTTCCATCCGCCGCTGATGCCGGGCTGGAACGGCTACCCGGTGGGCGAGCGGCTGGGCGAGGCGTTCGGCGCCCGCGCGCTGGTGGACAACGACACCAACGTCATGGCGGTGGGCGAGCACCGGGCGCGCGGCGGGGCGCTGGACCCGCTGCTGTTCGTCAAGGTGGGCACGGGCATCGGCTCCGGCGTGGTCATCGGCGGGCGCAGCTACACCGGGCACAACGACGCGGCGGGGGAGATCGGCCACGTCCGCGTCCCGGTCGAGTCCGAGCTCGTGTGCACGTGCGGCAATCGCGGCTGCATCGCCGCCCTGGCCAGCGGCGCCGCGATCGCGCGCAAGCTCGCCGCCGCCGGGTTGGAGGCGCACGGGAGCCGCGACGTCGTCCGGCTCGTGCGCGCCGGCGACGAGCGCGCGTTCAACGAGGTCCGCGAGGCGGGCCGGCTGCTCGGCGGGGTGCTGGCGGGGCTGGTCTGCCTGCTCGCGCCGGCGGCGATCGTCATCGGCGGCGAGATCGCGGCGGCCGGCGAGCCGCTCGTGGCCGGCATCCGCGAGGTCGTGTACCGCCAGACGCTGCCCACCATCAGCAGCGACCTGCAGATCGTCTCCAGCGAGCTCGGCGCGCGCGCGGGCGTGGCGGGCGCGATCACGCTCGCCGTGGAGAACGCGGTGGCGCCCGAGAGCGTCGAGCGGCTGCTCGCGGCGCGGACGAGCTAGGCGGCGAGCTCGCCGAGCGCGTCGAGCGCGAGCAGGCGCTCGAGGTCGGCCGGCAACTGCGGGCGGGCGAAGTGGAAGCCCTGGGAGAGGCGGCAGCCCATGCCGAGCAGCGCGTCGACCTGGTCGCCGGTCTCCACGCCCTCGGCGATGGCGGCCAGGCCGAGCCCGTCGGCCAGGCGCAGGATCGCGTCGACGATCGCCTGGTCCTCGCCGCCCGGCACGCCGTCGACGAAGGACTTGTCGATCTTGATCGTGTCGACCGGCAGCAGCGCCTTGAGCTGCGAGAGCGAGGAGTAGCCGACGCCGAAGTCGTCGATGGCCAGCCGGACGCCGAGCGCCTTGAGCCGCTCCAGCAGCGCGGTGGCGGCCTCGGGGTCGGCCATGACCGCGCTCTCGGTGACCTCCAGGCAGAGCAGCCGCGGCTCCAGGCCGGTGGCCGCCAGCGCGTCCTTGACGACCTGCTCGAAGTGCTCGTCGGCCAGCTGGCGCGGGGAGACGTTGACCGAGATGGTCAGCTCGCGGCCCACCTGCCCCGCCCACGCGGCGGCCTGGCGGCACGCCTGGAGGAGCACCCACGCGCCGATCGGGACGATCAGCCCCGTCTGCTCGGCGATCGGGATGAACAGCGGCGGCACGACGACGCCGCGCTGCGGGTGGTGCCAGCGCAGCAGCGCCTCGGCGCCGACGATGCGCCCGCTCGCCAGCTCGACCTGCGGCTGGTAGAGGACCCGCAGCTCGCCGCGCTCCAGCGCGTCGCGCAGGCCGGCCTCGAGGTCCAGGCGCTCGACGGCGCGCTCGCGCATCGAGTCGTCGAAGACCTCGCAGCGCGCCTTGCCGAGCTCCTTGGCCCGGTACATGGCCGCGTCGGCGTCGCGCAGCAGGCTCTCGGGGTCGGCGGCGGTGACGGGGACGCTGCGCACGCCGAAGCTCGCCGTGACGAAGCGCTGGTTGCCGTCGAGCTCGACCGGCGTCCGCAGCGCCGCGGCGAGCCGCTCGGCGACGCGCCGGGCGGCGGTCACGCCGCCGGAGCGGCCGACGATCACCGCGAACTCGTCGCCGCCGAAGCGGGCGATGATGTCGTGGTCGCGCACGACGCGGCGCATCCGCTCGGCCACGATCTTCAGCA
>JAICUS010000099.1 GCA_025935735.1 Solirubrobacteraceae bacterium
GGGCGGTACTTGCCGGTCAGCACGCCCTGGGCCAGCGGCGACCAGACGATCTGGGTGATCCCGTGGCGCTCGCAGGCCGGGATGACCTCGCGCTCGGGCGACCGCCAGAGCGCCGAGTACTGCGGCTGCGAGGAGACGAAGCGGGCGACGCCGGGCAGCGCCATCGCCTCGTCGATCCGCGCGGCCGGCCACTCGGAGAAGCCGATGTAGCGCGCCTTGCCGGCCTCGACGACCTCGGTCAGCGCCTGCATCGTCTCCTCCAGCGGCGTGTGCTCGTCGTAGCGGTGGCACTGGTAGAGGTCGACGTGGTCGGTGCGCAGCCGCTCGAGCGAGCCGTCGATCTGCTTGAGGATCTGCGTCCGCGAAAGCCCGCGGTCGCGCGGGCCCATGGGGAAGTAGACCTTCGTGGCGAGGACGTATGAATCCCGCGGGTAGCCGGCGAGGATCTCGCCCCACGCGCGTTCGGCCGCGCCTCGCCCGTAGACGTTCGCGGTGTCGAACAGGGTCACGCCGGCGTCCATCGCCGCCCGCGTGCATGCTTCGGTCTGCTCGCGCCCCACGCCCGCGCCGTAGGTCAGCCACGACCCGAGCGCGACGGTCGACACCACGAGATCCGACTGGCCGATGCGCCGATGCTCCATGCTCGGGAGGCTACCGGCCTCCGCGCCTGGTAAGATGCCGTCTTACGCGCATGCGGACAACCATCTCGACCAAGGGTCAGCTCGTGCTCCCGGCGGAGTTGCGGGCAGTCGACGGCATCCAGCCTGGGGAGGAGTTCGAGGTCGAGAGGCTCGGCCCGGACGAATACCGGCTGACCCGGGTCAGCCCCCCGCCGAACCGAGGAGTCGTCGACTGGCTCCGTGCCTGTCCTGAGCACGACTGGTTCGTCGAGATCGAGTCTGAATCCACGGATTCCATCTGACGAGGATGGCGCGCCACCTGGTCGATGCGAACGTGCTGTCGGAGGCCGCCAAGCCCGACCCGGACGCACGGGTGGTGGAGTGGCTGCGCCACAACGAGGCGGACATCGCGGTCGACCCGGTGATCGTGGGGGAGATCCGCTTCGGCATCCTGCTGCTCCCGCGTGGACGCCGCCGCACCCGCCTCGAGCAGTGGTTCGACGAGGGGATCCGGAGGCTCCACTGCCTTGCCTGGGATGCGACGACCGGTCTGCGGTGGGCCGAGCTGCTCGCGACGCTCCGGGCGAGCGGTCGGGCCATGCCGATCAAGGACAGCTTGATCGCGGCGACCGCGCTGACCCACGACCTGACCGTCGCGACGCTCAACCGGCGTGATTTCGAGGCGGCGATGGTGACCATCGTCGATCCGAGCGCGGCTGATCCCGCATGACGGGCGTGGTGCTCCAGACCCAGGACGACGCGCCGGCCGGGCTGGTCGCCCAATGGGCGGCCGAGCGCGGCCTGCCCCTGCAGACCGTGCGCGTGGACCGCGACGAGCCGCTGCCGGAGCCGCGCGACGCGACGTTCGCCGTGGTGCTCGGCTCGAGCGCGTCGGCGGCCACGCTGGACCGCGACTGGATCGCGCCCACGATCGACTGGCTGCGCGCCGCCGACGCGGCCTGCCTGCCGGTGCTGGGCATCTGCTTCGGCGCCCAGGCGCTGGCCGCGGCGCTGGGCGGGCGCGTGCACCGCCTGCCCGAGCGCGAGATCGGCTGGGTGACGGTCGAGAGCGCAGATCCCGACCGGATCGCCGCCGGCCCGTGGCTGACGTGGCACGAGGACGGGATCGAGCTGCCGCCGCTGGCCTACGAGCTCGCCCGCAACCGCTTCGGCGTGCAGGCCTACTGCCACTGCCGCCACCTCGCCGTCCAGTTCCATCCCGAGGTGACGCCGGAGATCGTGGGCGACTGGGCGCACGGCGACATCCCGCCGGAGCTGGACCGCGACGCCCTGACAAGGGCCACCGAGCGCCACGCCCGGGCCGCCGCCGCGGCCGCCACGCGGCTGTTCGACGGCTTCGCCGCACGCGCCGGCCTCGCGGCGCTAGCCTCGTGACCGCCGATGGCCGCCGATCCTGACTGCATCTTCTGCAAGATCGTCGCGGGGGAGATCCCGTCCACGCGCGTGCACGAGGACGAGCGCACGATCGCGTTCATGGACATCAACCCGGGCACCCGCGGCCACCTGCTGGTGATCCCGCGCGAGCACTCCACCGATCTGCTGGAGATACCGCACGAGGACCTCGACGCCTGCGCGCACACCGCCAAGCTCCTGGCCGCGCGCGTGAAGGAGCGCCTGGGCGCCGACGGCGTGAACCTGCTCAACTCGTGCGGGCAGGCGGCCTGGCAGACCGTCTTCCACTTCCACCTGCACGTGATCCCGCGCTACGCCGGCGACCCGCTGCGCCTGCCCTGGCAGCCCGCGCCGGGCGACCGCGACGAGATCGCCGCGGCGGCCGCGCTCCTGAGTGCGTAGACATCTCCACGGTCCCGCAGGTTGCGGAAAAGCCCTCCGGCTGTATAGCGTCTGCTCTGTTTGGGGCCGGGCGCTCTGACCGGTCAAAAGAGTGCGGCGTGGCTGGCGCGCCGAAGCAGCAAGTGGGGTATCTGTGGGCACCGGAACGGTCAAGTGGTTCTCGGACGAGAAGGGCTTCGGCTTCATCACGCCCGATGGTGGAGGGCGCGACCTCTTCGTGCATTTCTCGGGGATCGACGGCGATGGCTATCGCTCCCTGAGTGAAGGGGCGAAGGTGTCGTTCGAAGAGGAGAACGGCGACAAGGGCCCAAAGGCCATCAACGTCCAGAAGCTGTAGCGACCGCAACGCGCGGCGCATCGTCGTGTTCAATCTGGCGATGCGCCTCCGCTTGCTGACCGCTGCCGCGACGCTGGCCGTCGCGGTGGGCGCCGCCGCGCCCGCCTCCGCCAAGATCATCGAGGTGGGTCGGACCGACGCCGCCCCGGCCTGTCCGGCCACGCCCTGCCTCGCGGTCTCGCGTACCACCGGCTACCAGATCAAGGTGGCCGACGAGCGCGGCGACTTCACCGTCCCGCGCGACGGGATGCTCGTCGCCTGGTCGATCACGCTGGGCACGCCGACCAAGAAGCAGATCAACTTCTTCAACAAGGGCCTCGGCGGCACGGCCTCGGCCGGCATCACGCTGCTGCGCCAGGGCAAGCACGTCTTCTCGCGCGTGATGGCCACGGGGCCGATCGAGCAGCTGCAGCCCTACTTCGGCCAGACGGTGCAGTTCCCGCTGGCCACGGCGATCCCGGTCAAGAAGGGCTGGGTGCTCGGCCTGACCGTCCCGACGTGGGCGCCGGCCCTGACGCCGCTGATGACCGACCACAGCGCCTGGCGGGCCTCGCGGCCGGCCAAGAAGTGCTCGGACACCGCGACCCAGACGGCGCAGACGCAGCGGCTGGACCTCGCCCAGTACAACTGCCTCTACAAGGCGCGGCTGGCCTACTCGGCGACGCTGATCACGAACCCGGCGCCCACGAAGCCGGCTTCCGGCGGCCGCTGAGCGGCTTCGGCACAGGCGCGGCGAGCTTGACGCCGGCCGCGCGGTCGGGCACCTCCGGCGGCGCCTGGCCCAGCAGGTCGAGCAGCGCGTCCACGACCTCGGGGTCGAACTTCGTGCCGGAGCCGGCGCGCAGCTCGGCGATCGCCCGGTCGAGCGGCAGCGCCTCGCGGTAGGGGCGCGGGGCGATCATCGCCACGTAGGCGTGGCAGGCCAGGATGACGCGCGAGCCGACGGGGATGCGCTCGCGCTCCAGGCGGTCCGGGTAGCCGGTGCCGTTCCAGTGCTCGTGCTCGTGGCGGACGATCGGGGCGATCGCGGCCAGGTCCTTGGTGCGCATGAGGATGCGCTCGCCGACGATCGGGTGCTCGGCCATGACCTCCCACTCCTCGTCGGTCAGCGGGCCGGCCTTCTCCAGCAGCTCGACCGGCATGGCCAGCTTGCCCACGTCGTGCAGCAGCGCCGCGTGGGCGATGCGGTCGACGTCGTCGGCCGGCAGCCCGAGCATCATGGCGACGCCGCGGGCCAGGTGGACGAGCCGCTGCGAGTGCTCGTGCGTGTAGTTGTCGCGCTCCTCGATCGCCGCGGCGAGCGCCTGCACGGCCGCCGGAGAGCCGCTGCGCGACTGCAGCAGCGCCAGCTCGCGCTCCACCTCGGGGTTGGCCACGGCGACGCGGCCCTTGCCGGTGCGCTTCGCCAGCATCAGCGCGCGGTCGGCCTGCTCGAGCAGCCCGTCGGCGTCCAGGCCGTCGTGCCAGGCGGCGACGCCGATCGAGCACTGCCCGCCGATCGCGTCGCGGCAGCGCTCCGCTACGTGCGCGGTCGTCTCCTCGTCGGAGCCGGGCAGCAGCAGCACGAACTCGTCGCCGCCGTAGCGGGCGACCTGGTCGTAGGGGCGCAGCTCGTTCTGGAGCAGGCGGGCGACGCGGCGCAGCAGCTCGTCGCCGGCCGCGTGGCCGCGGGTGTCGTTGACCCGCTTGAAGTCGTCGAGGTCGAGGATGACCGCGCCGAGCGGCTGGCCGTCGCGGCGGGCGCGGGCGATCTCCTCGCGGATGCGGACCTGCATCGCGCCGTGGTTGAGGACGCCGGTCAGCCCGTCGGTGCGGGCGATGTGCTGGACGTGCTCGTAGGCCTCGGCGTTGCGACACGCGGCGGTGGCGAGCCCGGCGAGCGCCTCTAGCGCCTCCAGGTCCTCGTCGCGGACGCGCCGGCGGGTGTACCAGCAGACCGACAGCGCCCCGCGCAGCTCGTCGCCCCAGGCGATCGGCACGGCCACGGCGGCGTGCACCTTGCCGGGCGCCTCGTCGGGCGCGTCGACGTCCTGGTGATAGTCGTGGGTGACGAACGTGGCGCCGGTGGCCAGCGCGACGCCGACGGCGCCCTCGCCGGGCGCCACGCGCCTGCCCTCCCAGCACTCGACGCCGTGGCCGGCGGCGGCGACGGCGCCCTCCGCCGCGTTGCCGAGGAACACCACGGCGCAGTCGGCGTCGACCGCCCGGGAGGCCTCGCGGACGAGCGTGTCGAGCACCGCGTCGCGCTCCAGTGACGTGTTGAGCGCCAGCGCGGCGCGCACGACGGCGTGGTCGTGCACCGACCGGGCGGTCCGGCGGGCGTCGGCCTCCAGGCGGGCCAGGCCGGCGGCGGCCTGGTCGGCGGCCAGCTCGGCGACCTCGACGTCGTCCGGCGTGATGTCGCGGCGCTCGTGCCAGGAGACGATCACCACACGCTGGACGGCGCCGTCCCAGGCGAGCGGGACGAACAGGCAGGAGACGGCGCCGTGGCGCGCGGCGCGGCCGGGAGCGATCTCGGCGCTGGCGGCCGCGTCCGGGACGGCGAAGGACGTGCCCGTGGCGATGACCTTCTGCGTGCCGGACGGCGCGTCGAAGCGCACGTAGTCGCCGTCGCGCTCCTCGCGCCGGCCGTCCTCGGCGAGCGGCGTGGCGCCGCTGCCGTCCTGCGTGGGGTCGAGCAGGCAGACGTGGCCGGCGTCCAGCAGGACGCGCAGGGCGTCCTCGAGCGCCTCCCGGATCGCCTGAGGGGTGGCGGCGGACGCCGCCTCACGCGCGAGGCGGCTCAGGGGTGGGCGGACGGGGTCGACCCGGGATTCGTTGGCGGTGAACAGCGGTTTGCGGCTTTCTACCTGAGGTTGCTCGGGTAGATCGGCCGCCGGGCCGCGCGCTTTAGCAGGCGCCCGGGTTCTGGGCGCAGAAGTCCTCGAACTGCTGGGCGCTGGAGCCCGGCGCGGGGGTGGCCGTCGCCGCGGGCGCCTGGGTGCCGCCGTTGGCGGCGCCGGTCGACGTGCCGCTGGAGGCCGTCTGCTGCGTGGTCGTGCCGGTGGTGCCCGACGAGGCGCCCGTGGTGGTGGCCGTGGCCGTCGCGGTGGCGCCGGCCGTGGCGGTGGCGGTGGCCGCCGGCGCGAGGCCCGCGCCGCCGGGCGTGGTCAGCTGGACCGGGCCGCCGGGGACCTCCTCGACGGTCGCCTGGCCGCCGCCGCAACCGGCGACGGTGAGCGCGAGCACGATGAACGGGGCGGCGAGCCGCAGACGCATGGCGTGGCCTCCTGTCAGCGGGGCAGCGCGGCCATCCGGCGGCCGCACGTCGGGCAGTCGTTGAGGTCCTTCTGGGCCGGCTGGTCGCACCAGTTGCAGAACCGGAGCGTGTCCACCGCCCACGGCAGGCTGGACTTCGACGGCGCGAGCGGGAGCACCTTCCCGACCACCTCGAGCTGCTCGCCCGTCTCGTGGTCGACGTACACCCGGCCCGGCTCGGCGGGCAGCAGCACCTCGCGGCCTGAGGCGGGAGCGCGCAGGCGGTAGAGCTGGGACATCGCGCCGCAGCGTAGCAACCGCACCGGCGCGAGCGGTCCCGGCGGGAATTACGGCGCATCACCCGGCGAATGCCACGGTCGTGCCTGCCTGCGGCGGCCATCCGCTCGCATACTGGTGGTACGGGTGCGGTGGCCGCCGCCCGGCAGGCGCGGGCGGGGCCCGCCGGAATGCGTCGTAATTTCCGGCCGTGACCGCGTACCCTGAGCCGTTCTCACCGTGCGCGTGCTGATCTTCCACGGCTACCTGCTGTCCGGGACCGGCTCCAACGTCTACAGCGCGGAGCTCGGCGCGGCGTTCGTACGGGCCGGCCACGAGGTCCACATGGTCTGCCAGGACCGCGACCCGCTCGCCCTGGACTGGGTCGACGCGGCGGGGGACTGGGACGGCGGCGCGCTGGCCGTGACCGTGCGGCGCTCGCCCGTGCGGGCCACGGTCTACCGGCCGGACATCGCCGGGCTGCTGCCGCTGTATGTGGCCGACCGCTACGAGGGCGTGGAGGCGCGGCCGTTCTACGAGCTGTCGGCGGCCGAGGTGGACCGCTACGTCGAGCGCAACGTGGAGGCGGTCCGCGAGGTGGCGGCCCGGGTGCGCCCGGACGTCGCGCTGGCCAACCACCTCGTGATGGGCCCGGCGATCCTGGCCCGCGCGCTGGACGGCGTCCCGTACGCGGTGAAGATCCACGGGAGCGCGCTGGAGTACGTCGTCAAGCCGCACCCGCGCTTCCGGCCGTTCGCCGCCGAGGGGCTGGCGGGCGCCCGCGGCGTGTTGGTCGGCTCCCGGCACACCGCGGAGAGCCTGTGGGCGGCCATGGACGACCCGGAGTTGCCGGCGCGGACCCGCCTGGGCCCGCCGGGGGTCGACGTCGTCCGCTTCGCCCCGCGGGAGCCCGGCCCGGCGTGGGCGGGCCTCGAGCGCCTGCGCGACCGGCTGGCCGCGGACGCCGGAGCGCCGTTGGCCGCCGCGTCGTCCTCGTTCGCCCGCGACACGGGGGAGGCGGCGGCGGCGCTGCGGACCGTCGAGCCCGGCGACCGGGTGGTGGTGTTCGTCGGCAAGCTGATCGCCTCCAAGGGCGTCGAGCTGCTGCTGGCGGCCTGGCCGCTGCTGGCGGCGGCCGAGCCGCGGGCCCGCCTGGTGGTGGTCGGGTTCGGGGCGTTCCGGGAGGGCCTCGAGCGGCTGGTCGCGGCGCTGGACGCCGGCGACCTCGAGGCGGCGCGCGCCACGCGCGGGGAGGACGGCCGCGAGCTGCCGCAGCTGGCGGCGTTCCTCGCCGATCTGCCGGACGGCTACCGGCCCGAGGGGATGGGGGAGCGGGTCGCGTTCGCCGGGCGCCTGGACCACGACGAGCTGGCCGACCTGCTGCCCGCCGCGGAGGCGATGGCGGTGACCTCGACGTTCCCCGAGGCGTTCGGCATGGTCGCGGCGGAGGCGGCGGCCTGCGGGGCGCTGCCGGTCGTGGCGAACCACTCCGGCCTCGGCGAGGTCGCCCGCACGCTGGCGGCGGCCGTGCCGGCGCCGGCCCGCGAGTGGCTCTCGTTCGAGCTGGGGCCGGGCTCTGTGCGCGAGCTGGCGGCCGACTTGATCGGCTGGCTCGGCGCGTCTGAGCGATTGCGCGCGGACACGCGGGCGGCGATGGTCGAGGCGACCCGGGCGCGGTACTCGTGGGACGGCGTGGCGCGGACGGTGATCGCGGCGGCTTCGGGCGACTTGGGCGGGTTGCCGGAGCCGGAGTAGGCGGCGGGCTCGGCGAACTGCTGCTGGGTAGGGAAGTGGTCCCTCCGGGGCGGCCTGGCGTGCCGGTGATCGGTTCGGTGGCGCCCGCGGCAGCCGCGTGTCAGGTTTCGCGGGAATACCGCGACCAACTTTACACCGGAAACCTTGAGCATACCCGGGCCTGGTCGAACGTGATCGACTCGTGCGCGCGCGTCCGGGACTCGCGCACACTCGACCCTCGCGGCCGACCCAAGGCCGACCTGTTCCTTACCCAGCCGCAGTTCGCCGAGCCCGCCGCGCGGCTCAGTAACCCAAGGCGAGCATGAAGAACCCGGCGGCCATGGTCCACAGGACCGCGCCCCCGAAACCACCGGCGAACGCGCCCGCGGCGAAGAACGCCATGCAGCACACGAGCTTGAAGATCTGGCCGATCGCCTTCACGCCCCGGATGATCGGCCGGGGCGCCCCCAGCCTGAGACGGGGCGGCTGTCAGGCTGCGTAGCAGCGGCGGCGGCTCACCCGTCGGTGCCGATCATTAGGATGCGGCCCCATGTGGAGAGGCGGCTATGCGTGGGTGGTCGCGGGTTGTGCCGTGGCCGTGGGCCTCGGCGGCTGCACGCTGAAAAGCGGCGGCGCCGATCTCGCGCAGGGCAAGGCCGACTTCGTGAAGGGCTGCGGCACCTGTCACACGCTCGCGCGGGCCGGGAGCAAGGGGACGGTCGGGCCGAACCTGGACGAGGCGTTCCGCCGGTCGCGCCAGGACGGGATGAAGTCGAGCACGTTCATGGGCGTGGTCGAGCGGCAGATCCTCAACCCGAACATCAACCCGCAGGTCGACCCGCAGACCGGCAAGCCGCTGCCCAGCATGCCGGCCAAGATCTTCACCGGCGACGAGGCGCGCAACGTGGCCGCGTATGTCGCCCAGGCCGCCGCCGTCCCCGGCAAGGACACCGGGCGGCTCGCCCAGATCGGCGAGCAGAAGGCCAAGGGCACGGCCAAGGAGTCCAACGGCACGCTGGACATCCCGGTCGCATCGGCGGGCCTCGCGTACAAGTTCGCGAACGCCCAGGCCACCGCCGGCCAGGTGACGATCGTGTCCAAGAACCCGCAGCCGACGCAGCACGACATCGCGATCGAGGGCAACGGGGTCACCGGGAAGGGCGCGGTCGTGGCCAGCGGCGGGACCTCGAAGTTCACGGTCAACCTCAAGCCCGGCACGTACACGTTCTATTGCTCGGTCGACGGTCACCGCCAGGCCGGCATGGTCGGCAAGATCACCGTCAAGTAGCGCCCTCAGATCAGCTGCGGTCCGGTGAGGATGGGCTGCGCCAGGATGCCGAAGGGCGGCGCCTGCGCGTAGACCTGGACCTGGAGCTTGCGCAGCTCGCCCGGGTAGATGTACGGCGCGATCGAGCCCGCGCCGGCCCGCAGCGCGATCGTCCCCAGCGGCCGGCCGCTCAGGGTCACCCAGAGCACGGTGCCGTCGGGCAGGTTCACGTTCTTGACGCTCGCGTTGATGACGTAGTAGCCGCCGCAGGCGGTGAAGTGCGAGACGTCGATCGGCGCCGAGCCGGACGGCCTCACGCCGCCGATCGCCGGACCGCTGAGCGCGCTCCCCTCACTGGGCGCCTGCTGGCAGCGCCGGTCGCCCGCCGCTGGGACCGGCGTGACCGTCTGGCTGAACGCCTGCGTGGCCGTCCGGCCTGCCGCGTCGGTCACCCGCAGCGTGAACCCGACGGTGCCCACCGCGGACGGGTTGCCGGTGATGATCCCGTCCGGCCGCAACGACGTGCCCGGCGGGAGCGCGCCGCCGTCGAGCGTCCAGGTCAGCGGCGCCGTGAACTCGCCGTCGGCGGCGAAGCCCTCATAGACGAAGTTGTTCACGATGACGTCCGAGAGGTCCCGCGCGGGGATCGTCAGCGGCGTCGGGCCGGCCGCGGACGTGCCGGTGCCCGTGAAGGCGATCGTCTGGGTGCCCGCGGAGTCGATCACCGTGATGGTCGAGGTGCGGGTCCCCGTGACCGTCGGCGCGAAGACGACGGTCATCGTGCACGACCCGCCGGGGGCGATCTGGATGCCCACGCAGTCGTCGGCGGTCCGGTTGAAGTCCAGCCCCTGCTGCGGCGTCCCGTTGAAGAACACGGGCGCCGTGCCCGTGTCGGTGATCGTGATCGTCTGCGGAGCGCTCGTCGTGCCGAGCTCCTGCGCCCCGAAGACGACGTTCGACGGGTCGATCGACACGGCGGGCGTGCCCGTGGGCGGCGGCGGCGTCGGCGTGCCCCCGCCGCCCCCGCCGCCGTGCGATGCGACTGCGGGCGACGCCCCCCACAGCGCGAGGACCGCGATGACGGTCCCGGCCAGCTTGTACATGTGACTCCCCTCGGTTGTATGGCCAGACAACCGGGGGACACGAGCCGGCCCGCGCGCGTTACGCGGGCGCGGCAGCGGCGAAGAGCGTCCGCGCGGCGTACTCGGTGTCCAGGTACTCGCGGACCTCGGCGATCCGGCCGTCGCGGACGACGAACAGCCCGCAGTAGGAGTTCGCGTACTCGCCCCCAGCGGCCGTGCGCGCGCGCACGCGCCATTCGACCGCGACGGTCTCGCCCTCGCCGATCAGCGTCGGGAACTCGAACTGGATGCTCCCGGTCTCGTAGAGGGAGCCGGCGACGCCGGTGAGGAACTCGTCGACGATCGCCTCGCGGCCCCGCCAGCGGCTGCCGATCGGCAGGTCGCCCAGGATCGTCCAGGTGGCGTCCTCGGCGAAGCTGTCGCGGATCGTCTCGAGGTCGCCGGCGACGAGCGCGTCGAGGTAGCGTTGCACCACGTGCTTCGGATTGGTCATGGCATGTGATTGCAGCGCGGCCGCGCCGGTGGGACAATGGCCAATCCAGCCGTACACCGATCACGAGGCGTGATGGAGCTCCGCCAGCTGCACTACTTCGTCACGCTCGCCGAGGAGCTGCACTTCGGGCGCGCGGCCGAGCGGCTGCACATCGTCCAGCCGGCGGTCAGCCAGCAGCTGCGCCGCCTGGAGGCCGAGCTGGGCGTCCGGCTCGTCGACCGCTCGACGCGGCGGGTGGCGCTCACCGCCGCCGGCCAGCGGTTCCTGCCCGAGGCGCGCGCCGTGCTCGCCGCCGCCGACCGCGCCCGCGCCGCGGTGGCCGGCCCGGCCCCGCTGCGGCTGGGCACGAGCACCGGCCTGGGCGAGCGGCTGCCGCGGCTGCTCGCCGAGCTGGACCGCCCCGTAGAGCTGGTTCGCGTGCCCGCCGCCGCCCGCCTGCGCCGGGTCGGCACGGGCGCGCTGGACGCCGCGCTGATCCGTGGGGGCGCGGAGGAGCACGGGGCGGTGCGGCTCGAGCCCGTGTGGACCGACGCGCTGCTCGTCGCGCTGCCCGCCGGCCACCCGCACGCGGATGCCGAAGCGGTTGCGCTGGCGCGCCTGGCCGACCTGCCGCTGCGGCTCCCGGCCCGCGACGCGAACCCGCCGCTCGCGGACCTCGTGCTCGGCGCCTGCCGGGCCGCGGGCTTCGAGCCCCGGCGCGCCCCCGCGCTCGACGAGCAGGACATGCTCGCGGCGATCGCCGCCGGCCCACCGACGTGGACCGTCTACTACGCCGCCCAGGCCGAGCTCGTGACGGCGCCGGGCGTCGCCTTCCGCGCCACCGACCCCGCGCTGCTCATGCCGACGCTGCTCGCGCTCCCCGGCAAGGGCGATGGCGGCGAGCTGCTCGCGGCCTGCCGCGCCGTCGCCTAGAAGACCGCGCGGCCCAACAGGACCAGCACAGCGATGACCGCCGCCACGGCGGCCACCAGCACGACCACCTTGAACGCGTCCGCCTCGTTGCGCAGCGGGTTGAACCCCACGTTTAAGGTCGGATGATCGGGGCGGGGCGGAGGGGCTGCATCGCCTTCAAATAATGTAGACCGACAGGAAGACGATGATCCACATCACGTCGACGAAGTGCCAGTAGATGCCCGGCACCTCCATCCCGCGGTGCGCCTCGGCCGAGTAGTGGCCGCGGAACGCGCGGACCGTGACCATCGTGAGCAGCATGATGCCGATGCAGACGTGCGCGCCGTGCAGGCCGGTCAGCCCGTAGAAGATCGTCCCCTGCGCGTGGTCCTGGGGCGAGAAGCCGATGTGCCAGTACTCGTTGATCTGGATGAACAGGAACGTCACGCCGAGCAGCCACGTGGCGACCATCCCCAGCTTGAGTCCGAGCCGGTTGTCGCGCTTGATCGACTCCTGGGCGAAGTGGATCGTGAACGACGACGAGATCAGGATGAACGTGTTGAAGAGGGCGGTGAGCTTCGGCAGCTCGGTGCCGTTGGCCGGCCACGGCGCATGTCCCACGACCCGGATGAAGAAGTAGGCCGTGAAGAACGCCCCGAAGATCATGATCTCCGAGCAGATGAACAGGAGCATCCCGAGCGTCGCCGAATCCACCCGCGACGACTGGTTGGCCTCGGGCGGGCCGTGGTGCTCGTGCTCTTCGTGCCCGACGGCGTGCGCCGCGACGCTCACGCGGAGGCCTCCGCGGCGACGTGGGACTCGATGTGCTCGACCGGCACGTTGTTCGTGGCGCCCTGCACGCGCTCGACGAGCTTGTCGGCCACCCACTTCGAGGTGTCCTCGGGCAGCGTCGAGATGACGATCTCCGAGATGTAGAAGAACTGCACCGCGTTCATCACCGCGGTGTAGGGGTCCGGGTCGCCCACCATGCCGGCGGCCACGACCCCGGCGTCGTCCAGCGAGTCCAGCAGCCGGCGCAGGCGCCCGCGGGCCTCGCGCACCGCGTGCCCGCTCGTGCTGGCCTGGGGGACGACGACGATGAACCGCCGCGGCCCCTCGGCGGCCAGCGCCTTCAGCCGGTCCACCAGCTCGGGCGCCGCGACCGTCAGGTTGGCCACTACGAGGGTCACGTCGAACGGCAGGCCCTCGGAGGCGATGTCGACCACCACGTGCTCGACCGGCAGCCCCGAGGCCTCCTGCAGGCGCTCGATGAGGTCGCGGCGCAGCCAGCCAGACGACGTCGCCGGCAGCGTGGAGACGAGGATCTCGTCGATCCCCCGCTCGGCCACGGCGTCCATCGCCGCGTTGAACGGGTCGCCGTCGCCCACCTCGCCGCTGCCCCTGATGCCCTCGTCGCGCATGAACTCCAGCGCGAGGTCGACGCGCACCTGCGCGGAGTCGCGCACGACGTCGTCGTAGATGATGTTGCCGTGGCGCGGGCGCGTCTGCGGCACGACTACGTGGAACCGCACGTTGTCGTCGGACGCCGCGATCGCCTTCACGCGATCGAGCAGGTTCTTGCCGCCGATCGTCTCGTTGGCCAGGACCAGGACCCGCTTCGCCACGCTACGCCTCTCCCTCGTGCTCGGCCGTCGTCGTGCCCGCCACCTGCTTCGGCCGCGCCTCCGCCGGCGGCTGGAAGATGCCGTGGACCGCGTCCGGCACGCCGTACTCGTACGGGCCGCCGACCACCGTCGGCACGGCGTCGAAGTTGAAGATCGGCGGCGGCGAGGAGACCTGCCACTCCAGCGTGAGCGCCCGCCACGGGTTGGCCGGGGCCCGCGGGCCGCCGCGCCAGGAGGCGACCATGTTGTAGACGAACACCAGCGTCGACAGGCCGAGCACGAACGAGCTCAGCGAGATGAACAGGTTCCAGCCGGCGAACTTCTCCGCGTAGTCGGCCACGCGCCGCGGCATGCCCTGGACGCCGATCAGGTGCATCGGGCCGAACGTCGTGTTGAACGTCACGAACGTCAGCCAGAAGTGCAGCTTGCCCAGCCGGTCGTCGAACATCCGCCCGGTCATCTTCGGGAACCAGTAGTA
>JAICUS010000164.1 GCA_025935735.1 Solirubrobacteraceae bacterium
TGCGGGGCGGATAATCCGCGAAGCATGCGCTCCGAGCAGCTCGCCGCCGCCGGGTTGGGCGGCCTCGCGGGACTCCACGCGGTGTGGGCCACCGGATCTTCGTGGCCGCTCGCGGACCGCGCCGCATTGGCGGACGCGGTCGCAGGCCGCCGCCGGTTTCCCTCGACCGGTGCGTGCGTCGTCGTCGCGGGCCTGCTCGCGACCGCCGCCGGCCTCGTCGCCGTCCGGCCGCGCCGGCTGCCGCGGCTGCGGCGTGCGGGAGCCGGTGGCGTGGCCGCGGCGCTCGCGGTGCGGGGAGCGCTCGGGCTGGCGGGGCGGACCGACCTGATCTCGCCCGGCGCCACCTCGGCCCGGTTCCGCCGGCTCGACCGGCAGGTGTACTCGCCGTGCTGCCTGGCGCTCGCCGCGCTCTGCGCGCCCGCGGGGAGCCGCGCTGAGGGGACCGCGAGGGTGGCGCGCCGTGCGCCCGCGCGGGGCCGGCGCTGAGGCGACCGCCGGGGGTGGCGCGCGGTGCGCCTGTGAGGGGGCGGCGCTGAGGTGATCGCGGGGTGGCTCGCGCGCGACGCGCCGGCGCCGGCGATCGTGACGCGCGGCTCGGGCGGCTATCGCGGGCGGATCTCGTAGTGCGCGGTGCCGCAGCGCAGGAGCTTGTGCGCGAGGGGGACGAGGATTCCCTGGAGGACCGGGTGCCGGCGCCGGAGGGCGCGGGCGGCGTGGTGGGCCTCGTCGCCGTCCAGGCGGCGGGCCGTCGCCGGTAGCGGTGGGCCGGTCGGGCGCCCGCGGGGGGTGCAGGGGGCGATCTGCACTCGGGGGTCTCTGCGGATGCGCTTGACCTTCCAGGCGGTGCCGGGGCAGCGGATGAAGCCGCGGTCGCCCTGGATCGCGAGGCTGACCGGGGTGCCGACCGGACTGCCGTCGCGGCGGTAGCTGGTCAGCAGCACGGCCCAGGTGTGCTCGAAGCGGTCGAGAGGCTGCATGTCGCCCCTACGACGAGCCGGCGGGTCGCGATGTGACACGGGCGCTATTGCGTTCTTTGCAATCGGTATATAGACATTTCGGTGCCCGCATCCGAAAGAGGAGCCCACATGACGCTGCGCATCGGCGACACCGCGCCGGACTTCGAGGCCGACACGACCGAGGGGACGATCAACTTCCACGAGTGGATCGGCGACTCGTGGGCCGTGCTGTTCTCGCACCCGAAGGACTTCACGCCGGTGTGCACCACCGAGCTCGGCTACATGGCGAGGATCAAGCCGGAGTTCGACCGGCGCGACACGAAGATCATCGGGCTGTCGGTGGACCCGGTGGACCGCCATCACGACTGGGCGAAGGACATCGAGGAGACGCAGGGGACCGCGCCGAACTACCCGACGATCGGCGACGCCGACTACAGGGTGTCCAAGCTCTACGAGATGCTGCCGGCCGACGTCGACGGCGACCCGCTGAAGCGCACGCCCGCCGACAACCAGACCGTGCGCAACGTGTTCGTGATCGGCCCGGACAAGAAGATCAAGCTCCTGCTGGCCTATCCCATGAGCACCGGGCGCAACTTCGACGAGGTGCTGCGGGTCATCGACTCGCTCCAGCTGACGGCCAAGCACCAGGTGTCGACGCCGGTGAACTGGCGCCAAGGCGAGGACGTGATCATCTCCGGCTCGGTGTCCGACGAGCAGGCGCGCGAGCGCTTCGGCGAGTGGAAGGCGCCGAAGCCCTACATCCGCATCGTGCCGCAGCCGCAGTAGCCGTGACGGCGCGGGGCGCGGCACGAGCCCGCGACCCGCGCCGCAACTCGCCGGTTGCGTACCCTCAGTCGCATGGACACCGAGCAGCGGCTGCGCGAGCTCTATGACGCGTTCAACGCCCGCGACGTCGACGCCGTGCTCGACGCCGTGACCGACGACGTCGACTGGCCGAACGCCTGGGAGGGCGGGCGCATCCACGGCAAGGCCGCGATGCGCTCCTACTGGACGCGCCAGTGGGCGGAGATCGACCCGCACGTCGACCCGATCGAGGTCGCCGAGCGCGACGACGGCAGCGTCGCCGTGGCCGTCGAGCAGACGGTGCTCGACCTCGACGGCGGCCTGATCGCCAAGCGCTCCGTGCGCCACGTCTACGCCTTCAAAGAGGGGCTCGTGGCGCGCATGGACGTCGAGGAATGACCGGGGCGCGGTGGTGGACGGTCCGGCCGGCCCAGAACCTCAAGCCGGCCACCTACCGCTGCCCGTTCTGCCACCGCCACCTGCCCGCCCTGAGCGAGCACGTGCTGATCATGCCCGAGGGGAACCCCAAGGGCCGGCGCCACGCGCACACGGCGTGCATGCTCGCCGAGCGCAGAGCGGGCCGGCTGCCGGCGCGCGACGAGTGGCTGAAGACACAGCCGCGCACGCCCGGGCGGCTGCGCCGGCTGCTCAGTCGCCGCCCTCGAACGTCCTGACGAGCTCCGGGTCCAGGAACGCGTCGAAGCCCGCGATCCGGTCGCCGTCGATCTCCAGAGTCATGACGCCGAAGCGCTCCTCGACCCCGTCGAGCCCGCGCTTGTAGACGATCACCGCCGGGCGCCCGTTCGCCCGCGTGGGCACCAGGCGCGTGGTGGCGACCGAGCAGCGGCCGTCCGACTTGGGCTCGACGAACCAGAAGCGCCCGACCTCCTGCGCGCCCGCGACCGAGCGGCCGGGCGGCATCCGCAGCACGGCGTCGTCGCGCAGCAGCGACAGGAAGGCGTCCATGTCGGACGCCTCCCAGGCCTCCATGTAGCGCGCGAGCAGCCGCCGCTCGTGCGTCGCCCGCGGCGCGACCGCGTGCGCCTCCACGCCGGCGGCGTCGATCGTCGCCCGCGCACGCTGCAGAGAGCTGTTGATCGAGGCGATCGTCGTCTCGAGCAGGTCGGCCGCCTCGCGCGCCGTCCAGCCGAGCACGTCGCGCAGGATCAGCACGGCGCGCTGGCGCGCCGGGAGCTCCTGGATCGCGGCCAGGAACGCCAGCTCCAGCCCCTCGCGCAGCGCGTAGCGCGCCGCCGGGTCGGCCACGGGCGCGGGCAGGTCCTCGAGCCGGAAGTCCGGATACGGCTGCACGACGGCCGGGCGGCGCGGGCGGCGCTCGAGCTCGTCCAGGCAGGCGTTGGTGGCGATCCGGTAGAGCCACGTGTGCACGGACGACCGCCGCTCGAAGCGCTCGAGCGAGCGCCAGGCGCGCAGCAGCGTCTCCTGCAGGACGTCCTCGGCGTCCTGCACCGAGCCGAGCATGCGGTAGCAGTGGACCTCGAGCGGGCGCCGGTGCGGCTCGACGAGCCGGCGGAACGCCCGCTCGTCGCCCGCCTGGGCCGCCGCCATCAGCGCGCGCTGGTCATCGTCGGTGTGAGCAGCCATCCCCGGTTGGACGATGGCGCGGGCGCAAACTCATCGGTGACTTCGCGCGACGGGCCGCGTCCAACCGCGCATGATGACTTCCCGACAGCGCTGGGTCCTCGCACTCACCGCGCTCTCGTCGCTCATGGTCGCGCTCGACGCGCTGGTCGTGACGACGGCGCTCCCCACCATCCGGGCCGACCTCCATGCATCCGTCGCGCAGCTCGAGTGGACGGTCAACGCCTACACGCTGACGTTCGCCGTGCTGCTCATGCCCGCGGCCGTGCTGGGCGACCGGCTCGGCCGCCGGCGGCTGTTCGCCGCCGGCCTCGGCCTGTTCATCGCCGCCTCGGCGGCCTGCGCGCTCTCGCCGTCGATCGGCCTGCTGATCGCCGCCCGGGCCGTCCAAGGTGCCGGCGCGGCGACCGTCACCCCGCTCAGCCTCTCCCTGCTCAGCGCCGCGTTCCCGCCGGAGCGCCGCGCCCAGGCGCTCGGCCTGTTCAGCGCGATCACCGGCATCGCGGTGCTCGGCGGCCCGGTGCTGGGCGGCGCGATCGCCCAGGGCCTCGCCTGGCAGTGGATCTTCTGGCTCAACGTGCCGGTCGGCCTGATCGTGATCCCGCTCGCACTGCGGCGGATGCCCGAGAGCTTCGGCCCGCGCGCCGCGCTCGACGGACCCGGCGTCGGCCTGCTCGCCGTCGCCGCGCTCGGCCTCGTGTGGGGGCTGGTGCGCGGCAACGACCAGGGGTGGGGGAGCGCCGAGGTGGCCGGCTCGCTGGCCGCCGGCGCGCTGCTGCTCGCCGCCTTCGTGGCCCGCGAGCGACGCGCGCCCGCGCCGATGCTGCCGCCCGCGCTCTTCCGCTCGCGCGCGTTCAGCGCCGGCAACGGCGCCGGGCTGCTGATGTTCGCGGCGCTGTTCGGCGCGGTGTTCTTCATGGCCTCGTTCCTGCAGGCGGTCAAGGGCTACGGCCCGTTCGGCGCCGGCCTGCGGCTGCTGCCCTGGACGGGCACGCTGTTCTTCGTCGCGCCGGTGGCCGGGGCGCTGGTGCCGCGCGTGGGCGAGCGCCCGCTGATCGCCGGCGGGCTGCTGGCCCAGGCCGCCGGGTTCGCCTGGGTGGCCGCGGTGGCCGGGCCGCACGCGGCTTACGGCAGCCTGATCGCGCCGCTGATGCTCGCCGGCTGCGGCATCTCGCTGGCGATGCCGGCCACGCAGGCCGCGGTGATGAACTCGGTGCCGGCGACCGCGCTCGGTACGGCGTCCGGGACCTACAACATGCTGCGCCAGCTCGGCGGCGTGTTCGGGATCGCGGTCTCCGTGGCCGTGTTCGCCCACGCGGGCGGCTATGGCTCCCCGCACGCGTTCAGTGACGGCTTCGGCCCGGCGCTGGCGGTGTCCGCGGGCCTGTCGCTGGCGGGAGCGCTGGCCGGCGCGGCGCTGCCCGCACGGCGGCGGGCGCGCGCGGCGGCGCCGGTGGAGACGGCCGAGGCGCTCGTCTAGTGGAGCACCCGAAAGCGTTGCCGGGTCGGGATGGCCGCGGCCGCTCCTCGGCCCGGGCGGTCAGCGGCCGGCGCGGAGCTCGCCGCGGCGAGCTGGGCGGCGTGGCTGGACCGGCGAACGGCCGGCTGGGTGCGAGGCGGTCGAACCCCGGGGCGGGGCGGCAGCCGTGACGGTATGGTCGAATCGCTCTCACCTCCGGCCGGTTCGCTCATCGCCGTCCAGGATCGACCGTCCGACCGTCGGGCGTGTCGCGTGCGTCGGGCTGAGGCCGACAAACCAAACACGCACCGCGGGGCGCCGGCCGGCTTCGCGCGCGTGACCGCTCCGGGCATGGCCCGCGCGATGGAGCGGGCCAACCGGCGGACCTGCGCCGGCTCAAGCGGATCATCGAGTCCAGCTGAGCCCGAAGCGGGCGAACACCGTGCGCAGGTCGGGGTCGTCGGGCGCGACCGGCTCGCTCGCCGCGTCCGACGGCGGCTCGGTCTCGAAGATCGCCCAGTTGACGAGATCGTCGCCGAGCCGCGACGCGTAGCGCAGGCCGGCCAGCGGGCGGCCGCCGGGGTCGCGGCCTCCGACGAAGACGTGGCGGGAGATCTCCTGGGTGAACGCGCGCGGGGCGCGGCGGCGCAGGTCGCCGGCGTCGAGGTCGTCGAAGCCGTAGTGCAACGCGCGCGCGGCCAGGGCGGAGCGCAGTGCCGCGAGCGACTCCGAGCGGCCGACGTCGGCGAACGCGCCGCCGTGGCGGGCGGCGCCGATCGCCCGCGTGGCGCACCACTCGATCGGCACGACGCCGGCGCCGAGGGCCGGAGCGAAGTCGGCGTCGCGCGAGCCTCCCGCGATCCGCGCGCACTCCGCGGCCAGCTCGAGGTCCGGCCGGAAGCGGGCGAGCGTCTCGGCGAACGCGCCGAGCCGCGGTTGGCTGGCGTAGAGCACGCGGTACTCCGCGAGCGGGTCGTCGAAGCGGTTGCCGAACGTGCCGTCGTCGTGCGCGTAGGCCCAGTCCGGCCAGGCCCAGGCGTCCGGGAGCCGGCCGACGCGGTGCAGCGGCCCGTCGGCGCGGGCGACCGCGAGCGTCATCCACCGACGAGGAAGGCGCGGGCCGCCCCGACGACCGCCGGGCCGACCTCCTGCAGCTCGCCCTCGCGCAGCAGCCGGGCGGGAGAGCGGTCGTCGAGCTGCGGGTTGAGCCCCTGCAGCCACGCCTGGGCGATCCGCGGGCCCTCGACCTCGGCCACCATCGACGCGACCTGGAGCGCCACGCGCAGCCGCTGCTGCACGGCGTCCGACGGCGCGCGGGCGCCGTCCGCCCACTGGTGCACCGCCCGCGTCTCCCGCACCGCGCCCAGGTAGGCGACCAGGCGCGGGCCCAGCAGCTCGCGCAACGCGGTCACGACCTCCGGGAACGTGGAGCGGACGGCGAGCGTGTGGGCGGCGAGCCCGGGACGCGAAGCGGTGGCGGCCATCAGGATCACCACTGTATCACAGGCGAGATCACAACCTGGATCACACCAGGGCCAGCGGGGCGTCCATCAGCTCCGCCAGCCGCTCCGCCGTGCCGGTCTCCGGCACGGGCGAGTAGACGACGAGCCGCTGGTCGGGCGTCTCGCTGGGATGGAAGACCCCGTGCTCGAACACCAGCGGGCCGGCCTCCGGGTGGTGGAGCTCCTTGCGGCCCTGGCCGGAGTGCGCGACCTCGTGGCGCTTCCACGCCTTGGCGAACTCCGGGCTGGCCTGCCGGAGGGCGACGATGAGCTCCTCGAAGGCGGGATCGCCCAGCTGGCGCGCGCTGTCGGCCCGGAACTTGGCCACCACCAGCCGCACGTGCGCGGGCCAGTCGGGCATCAGCACCCGCCGCCGCGGGTCCATGAACAGCTGCCAGAGGTGGTTGCGCGCGGGCCGCGGGATGGCTGCGAGGTCGCCGAACAGCACGGTCGCGGCCCGGTTCCAGGCCAGGTAGTCCCAGCGGCGCCCGAGCAGGTACGCCGGCGTCGGGTCGAGGCTCTCGATCAGCCGCCGCATGGGCGTGGAGGCCTTCTCCGGCGGCTGCTCGAGCGGCGGCGCCGCCTCGCCGCGCCCCAGCAGGATCAGATGGGTCCGCTCGGCGGGGGTGAGCTTGAGCGCGCGGGCGAGCGCCTCGAGCACGTCGACCGACGCGCGCACGTCGCGCCCCTGCTCGAGCCACGTGTACCAGGTGGCGCCCACGTCCGCGAGCTGCGCCACCTCCTCTCGCCGCAGGCCCGGGGTGCGGCGCCGGCCGCCGCCCGGCAGGCCGACGTCGTCCGGCTGCAGCGCCGCGCGCCGGCGGCGCAGGAAGTCCGCGAGCTCGGCGCGGCGGAGCGCGCCGTTCCCGTTTTCGCTGATCTCGGTCACGTTCTCCGTCCGATCCGGGTCAGACCCCTGAAGGTGGAACCTCGACTACCAGGATAAAGCCCTCCCTGGTACCTGGATCGGAAGTGTCGCACAGTGAACCGCGTGAATCCTCCCCGAACCCCCTCGACGCGAGCCCTGCTGCTCGTCGTCTGCCTGGCCCAGTTCATGGTGATCCTCGACGTCGCCGTGGTGAACGTCGCGCTGCCGTCGATGCGCGACGACCTGGGCTTCTCCACCGGCGGCCTGCAGTGGGTGGTCAACGCCTACACGCTGACGTTCGCCGGCTTCATGATGCTCGGCGGCCGCTGCGCCGACCTGCTGGGCCGCCGCCGCGTCTTCGTGGCCGGCACGGCGCTCTTCGCCGTCTCCTCGCTGCTCTGCGCGCTCGCCGAGAGCCGCGGGCTGCTGATCGGCGCCCGGGCGCTCCAGGGCCTGGGAGGGGCGATCGTGTCGCCCGCCACCCTGTCGATCATCACCTCCTCGCTGCCGGAAGGCCGCGAGCGCATCCGCGGGCTCGCCGCCTGGACGGCCGTGGCGAGCCTCGGCGCCTCCTCGGGCGCGCTGCTCGGCGGCGTGCTCACCCAGGCGTTCGGCTGGCCGGCCATCTTCGCCGTCAACGTGCCGCTGGGCGCGCTCGTGCTCGCGCTCGCGCTCCGCGTCATCCCGGCTGACCAGGGCACGCGCGCGGGCCACTTCGACCTGGCCGGCGCGGCGCTGGTCACCGGCGGGCTCGTGAGCCTGACCTACGGGATCGTGCGCACCGCCGCGCTCGGCTGGGGCGCGGCCGGCGTCCTCGTCCCGCTCGCCCTCTCGGCCGGACTGCTCGCCGCCTTCGTCGTGGTCGAGAACCGGGCCGCCAGGCCGCTCGTGCCGCTGGGGATCTTCCGGCTGGCGCAGCTGCGGGCGGCGAACCTGATCGTCGTGCTCCTGTACTTCGGGATCTTCTCGATGTTCTTCTTCGTCACGCTGTACATGCAGCAGGTGCTCGGTTACGGAGCCCTGGCGGCCGGCGCGGCCTTCCTGCCGACGACGCTCTCCGTGTTCGCGGGCTCCACGCTCGCGCCGCGGCTGGTCGCGCGCGCCGGCGTGCGCGGCGTCGCCTCCCTGGGGATGCTGCTGGCCACCGCGGGCCTGCTGCTCTACACGGAGGTGCGGCCGGGCGGCAGCTTCCTGGCGGACGTCCTGCCGGGCGGGGTCCTCGCGGGCCTCGGCATGGGCATGACGCTGGTCTCGGCCACGATCGCCGCCACCCAGGGCGTGCCGGCCGGCCAGAGCGGCGTCGCCTCGGGCCTGTTGAACATGTCGCGGATGTTCGGCGGCGCGCTCGGGCTGGGCGTGCTGAGCACGATCGCGGCCACCGACAGCGCGTCCTCGCAGGCCCTCACCGACGGGTTCGGCGCGGCCTTCACGGTCGCCGCGGCGATCACGCTGACCGGCGCGCTGCTGGCGCTCGTCCTGCTGCGCCCGCGGCGCGCGCCCGTGCCGGAGGGCGAGCTGGCCGCCGCCTGAGTTGGCGCGGCGGCGCCGCCCGGCCGGCGCCGCCGCCGCGCGGCCGCGCTAGCGTCGGAGGGGGATGCGCCTCGCCGCCCTCGCCGTGCCCGCCCTTCTCGCCGCCGCCTGCGGAGGCGGCGGCGGGCATTCGGCGGGCGGCGCCGCCACGCGGTCGGCCACGGCGACGCCGGAGGCCAACCTCACGGCCAAGGTCGCCCCGGCGCGCCCGGGGGACTGGAACCGCTTCGGCTACGACGCGCAGAAGACCAGCGACGCGCCGCGCGGGATCGCGGCGAGCGCGGTCGGGCGGCTGCACGAGCGCCGGGTTTCGCTCCCCGGCACGGTCGACGCCTCGCCGATCTACCTCGCGGGGGTCACCGTGGGCGGGCAGCGCCGGAACGTGATCGTCGTCACGACCACCTACGGGCGCACGCTGGCGCTCGACGCCGCGAGCGGGAGCGCGCTGTGGCGCTTCCAGCCGTCGAGCTACCGCCGCCTGGCCGGCACCGCGCAGTTCACCACCGCCACCCCTCTCTCAGACCGCCGCTACGTCTACGCCGCGTCGCCGGACGGCCACATCCACAAGCTGCGGCTGTCCGACGGCCACCAGATCTCCTCCGGCCACTGGCCCGTGTCGGTCACCCGCGACGCCGGGCACGAGAAGATCGCCTCCTCGCTGAACCTGACCGGCGGCACGCTGCTCGTGACCACCGGCGGCTACATCGGCGACGCGCCGCCCTACCAGGGCAAGGTCGTGGCCATCTCGGCGAAGACCGGCCGCATCACGGCGGTGTGGAACTCGCTGTGCTCGGACCGCCGGCGGATCATCGCGCCGAGCACCTGCGGCGCGTCCGACTCGGCCATCTGGGGACGCGCCGGCGCGGTGGTGGATCCGCGCAACCACCACGTCTACGCGGCCTCGAGCAACGGGCCGTGGAACGGGCACACCAACTGGGGCGACAGTACGCTCGAGCTCTCCGCGGGCGCGAAGCGCCTGATGGGCAGCTACACGCCGACCAACCAGGCCGAGCTCGAGGCGCAGGACATCGACCTCGGCTCCACCAGCCCGGCGATCCTGCCCGACCCCGCGAGCGGGCACCCGAAGTACCTGCTCCAGGGCGGCAAGGACGGGCTGCTGCGGCTGCTCGCGCTGCCGCTGCGCGGGCCCGGGCGGCTCGGCGGGGAGCGCCAGATCGTCACCGCGCCGGGGCGGACCGACGTGTTCACCGCGATCGCCGTGCGCCACCGCAAGGGCCTGACCGAGGCGTTCGTCACCACCAACGCGGGCACGGGCGCGTTCCGGCTGCGCGGCGGCCGCCTGCACCGGATGTGGAGCAACGGCGCCGGCGGCACGAGCCCCGTGCTGGCCGGCGGCGTGCTCTGGGTCTTCGACCCCGGCGGCGCACTGATCGCCTACCGCCCGGGCAGCGGCCGGGTGATCCACCGCTTCGGCGTGCCGGACGGCCACTGGAACAGCCCGATCGTCGCCGGCGGCCGCGTCTATCTGCCGACCGGCAACGCGAACGACCACGCGACGCAGGGCTCGCTGAGCATCTTCTCCAGCTAGCCTGCATCGCCTCGCGATGAAGGTCATCTACACCTACACGGACGAGGCTCCGGCGCTCGCCACGCACTCGCTGCTGCCGATCATCCGCGCGTTCGCCGGCCGGGCGGGCGTGGAGGTCGAGCTGCGCGACATCTCGCTCGCCGGCCGCATCCTCGCGCAGTTCCCCGACCGCCTCACGGATGAGCAGCGCGTGTCCGACGCATTGGCCGAGCTGGGCGAGCTCGCCAAGACGCCCGAGGCGAACATCATCAAGCTGCCGAACATCAGCGCCTCGATCCCGCAGCTGCGGGCGGCGATCAAGGAGCTGCAGGAGCAGGGCTACGACGTCCCCGACTACCCGGACGAGCCCTCCGGCGACGACCAGCGCGAGATCCGCGCCCGGTACGACCGGGTGAAGGGCAGCGCGGTCAATCCGGTGCTGCGCGAGGGCAA
>JAICUS010000326.1 GCA_025935735.1 Solirubrobacteraceae bacterium
CTGCAGCTGCAGCGCGGCCTCGCGGTTGTAGGCGCGGAAGCCCGAGGTGGTGTCCGGCACGTCGGTGGCCGACGCCTGGCGCACGACCCAGGAGCCGAGCCGCTGCAGCGACTTCTTGGCCGGCGAGAAGTGCTCGATCGTCGCCACCTGGCGGTCGCCCACCACCATGTCGGCGTCGCCGGCCAGGATCGGCGCCACGAGCTTCTCGATGTCGCCGCCGTAGTACTGGTTGTCGGCGTCGGTGTTGACGATCACGTCGGCGCCGAGCTTGAGCGCCGCGTCCACCCCGGCCTGGAAGCCGGAGGCCAGGCCCTTGTTGTTGGTCAGCCGGACGATGTGGTCGACCCCGTGGCGGCGCGCCACGTCGACCGTGCGGTCGGTCGAGCCGTCGTCGATGATCAGCCACTCCACGCTCTCGAAGCCGGCCAGCTCGCGCGGCAGGTCGGCCAGCGTGACGGGGAGGGTCTCCTCCTCGTTCAGACATGGGATCTGGATGATCAACTTCATCGGCGGCGGCAGTTCACGGTATCGCGCACGTCATCCTGTCTGACCGCATGGACGGCTCCACGCTCACCCGGCCGCGGCCGGGCCCCAGCCGCCTGCGCCGGCCGGCGCTGCCGGCCGGCCGCGGCCCGCGGCTCGCGCTGGCGGCGTTCGCGCTGATCTGCCTGGGCTTCCTGGTCGGCTACTTCGTCTTCCCGACCTACCCCGTCTACGACTCCTACTACGACCTGCTGTGGGGCCGCGAGCTCCTGCACGGCCACGCGCCGGTGTTCGCCGGCTTCCGCTACCCGACCGAGCACCCGCTGGCGATCGCGCTCGGCGCCGTCCTGTCGCTGCTCGGCCACGGCGGCGACCGGGTGTGGATCGCGCTCATGCTCGCGTCGTTCCTGACGCTGGTCGCGGGCGTGTACCGGCTCGGCCGGATCGCCGCCACGCCGCTGGTCGGCGCGGTGGCCGCCGCCCTGCTGCTGACCCGCTTCGACTACGCGTTCCTGGCCGCCCGCGGCTACATCGACGTCTGGTACATGGCGATGGTCGTCTGGGCGGCGGTGCTGGAGGCGACGCGCCCGCGCCGCGGGACGCCGGTCCTGCTGCTGCTCGCCGCCGCCGGGCTGCTGCGCCCCGAGGCCTGGGTGCTCGCCGGGCTCTACTGGTGCTGGCTGGCCTGGAAGGCCACCTGGCCGGAGCGGATCCGCTACGCCGCGCTGGCGGCGATCGGGCCGGCCGTGTGGGTCGGGCTGGACGCGATCGTCACCGGCGACCCGCTGTTCTCGCTGCACCACACCGGCGGGCTGGCCGAGGACCTCGGGCGCTCGCGGCCCGTGTCCCAGCTGCCGGCCGCGGTGCCGGGGTTCTTCGCGAGCCTGGTGAAGATCCCGGTCCTGGTCATCGCGGTGATCGGCCTGCTCGCGGGCGTGGTCATGGCGCCGCGGCGGATGACCATGCCGCTGCTGCTGCTCGTCACCGGCCTGTTCACGTTCGTGCTGATCGGCGTGGCGGGCGCCTCGGTGATCGAGCGCTACCTGGCCGTGGCCGCGCTCGCGCTGATGGTGTTCGCCGCGGTGGCGCTGGCCGGCTGGACGATGCTCGAGCCGGGCCGGCTGCGCACCGGCTGGATGGCCGCCGCGATCGTCGCCGTGCTGGCCGGCGCCGGCTACACGGCCGTGCACCTGGACTTCTCCTACTTCACCTCCGAGCTGCGCTTCCGCGGCGAGTCCCACCACGACCTCACCCAGGTGCTGCACAGCGCGCCGGTGCGGGCCGGGCTGCGGTGCGGGCCGCTGAGCACGCCCAACCACAAGATCGTCCCGGACTCGCGCTGGATCGCCGACCTGCGCGACGGCCGCGTGATCCCGCGGGCGAACCGGCACGTCGCCCACCCGGCCCGCGGCGTCGCGCTGGTGATCACCAGCCGCTTCGCGATCCTCCAGCAGGCCTGGACGAACCCGCTCGACGACCCGCGCATCCAGCTGCCGCCGCCGGGCTTCCGCCGCGTGGCGACGTCGCGCTTCTACGCCGCGTATGCGCGCTGCTAAGGCTTGGCCGCTCGGCCTGGCGGCGCTGACGCTCGCGGCGCTCCTGCTGCGGCTCATCGGGCTGAAGACCGGCCTGCCGTACGTCTACAACGCCGACGAGAACAACCACTTCGTGCCGCGGGCGATCGGCATGTTCGGGCACAGCCTGAACCCGGACTACTTCGTCAACCCGCCGGCCTACACGTATCTCGTCCACGGGCTCTACCTGGTGCGCTGGGGCACGAACCCGGCGAGCATCGGCGCGGCGTTCGCGGCGAACCCGACGACCGCGTTCGCGATCGCCCGGGCCGCCGCCGCCGTGCTCGGCGCCGCGGCGGTGACGTTCACGGCGCTCGCGGGGGCGCGGCTGTTCGGCGACCGCCGGGTGGGGATCCTGGCCGGCGCGCTGCTCGCGGTGGCGTTCCTGGCCGTCCACTACAGCCACTTCGCGCTCAACGACGCGCCGACGCTCGCCCCCGCCGCGCTCTGCCTGGTCGGCGTCGCCGGGATCTACCGCCACGGCCGCCGGCGCGACTTCGCGCTCGCGGGGATCGCGCTCGGGCTGGCGATCGCCACCAAGTACACGGGCGGGATCCTCGTGGTGGCGGTCGTGGCCGCGGCGGTGGCCGGCGGCCGCTGGCGCGGGCTGCTGCTGGCCGGCGTGCTGACCGTGGCCGCCTTCCTGGTCGCCGATCCGTACGCGCTGCTGGACGCCGGCGCGTTCCACCAGGGGCTGACCACCCAGACGTCGACCGCCTCCGAGGAGGGCGGCAAGCTCGGCCTGCAGCACATCTCCGGCTGGCGCTACTACGCGTCCGCCGGTACGTGGGCGTTCGGCTGGCTGCCCTCGCTGGCCGCGCTCGGCGGCGCTATCGGGCTGGCGCTCAGGGACCGCCGGCTGGCGCTGATCCTGCTGCCCGCCCCGATCCTGCTCTACCTCTACCTCGGCCACCAGACGCGGTTCTTCGCCCGCTGGCTGCTGCCCGTCTACCCGGTGCTGGCGCTGCTGGCGGCGTACGCGGCGGTCGAGGCGACGCGGCGGATCCGCTTCGGCTGGATCGTCGCCGGCGTGGTGCTGTGCGCGCAGGGGCTCGTCTTCACCATCCACAACGACGTCGTCCTCGCCCGGGCCGACACGCGCCAGCTGGCCCGCGACTGGCTCGTGGCCCACGTGCCCGCGGGGACGAAGATCGTGGTCGAGCCGGTGTTCCCCGACCAGTGGGCGATGGACGTGGGGCACTACAACCCCGCGACCCGCAGCGGCTATCGCTGGAACAAGTGGCCGACCTCGCGCGTGCGGCTGAACCCCGACGGGACGCCGGTGCGCGGCCCGGGCGCGCTGGTCAAGCTCGAGGACTACGAGAAGACCCTGCAGCCGGCGCTGGTCGACCGCTACCGCACGCTGGGCTACTGCTGGGTGGTCACCGGCTCCACGCAGTACGGCCGCGCGTACGCCGATCCGAAGGCCGTCCCGCGCGCGCTGCCCTACTACGCGCACCTGAAGGCGACGGCCGACCTGGCCTACGAGATCGCGCCCTACAAGGCCGGCGCGCAGGGCGTGCCGTTCTCCTTCGACTACTCCTTCAACTACTACCCGCTGCAATACAGTCGCCCAGGGCCGGAGGTGGACGTGTACCGCCTGCGAAACTGCACCTGACATGAAGCGCGCCATCGCCTTCGGGGCCGGGCTGCTCGTCGTACTGGTGGGCGCGGCCAACCTGTGGGTGTGGCTGGGCGGGCGCGGGCCGGCCACACGCGACGTCGACCACGTGCCCAGGGCCGAGGCGGCGCTCGTGCTCGGCGCGCAGGTCTACTCAGACGGCAGGCCGAGCATCATGCTCGCCGACCGCGTGCACGCCGCCGAGGCGCTCTACCGCGCGCACCGCGTCCGCAAGCTCCTGCTCTCCGGCGACCACTCGCGGGTCGACTACGACGAGGTCGGGACGATGCGGCGGATGATGCTCGCCGACGGCATCCCGGGCCGCGACATCTTCACCGACCACGCCGGCTTCGACACCTGGGACTCCGCCCAGCGCGCCCGCCGCGTGTTCGACGTCTCCAGCGCGGTCGTGGTCACCCAGGGCTTCCACATGGCCCGGGCGCTGTTCGACGCCCGCCGCGCCGGGCTGAAGGCCACCGGCTTCGTGGCCGACCGGCGCGACTACGGCCGGGTGATGGACAAGCTCGAGCTGCGCGAGGCGCTCGCCCGCGTGAAGGCCGTAGGCGACGTGGTGACCGGCGCCGGGCCGAAGTTCCTCGGGCCGCGGATCCCGATCACCGGCGACGGCCGGGCATCATGGGGACCGGAATGACCGCCCCGCTCCTCACCGACTCCGAGCACCTCGCCCGCGCGATCGAGCTGGCCGAGGGCGGGCGGGGGCGGACGAGCCCGAACCCGCTGGTCGGCGCGGTGATCGTGCGCGACGGCGAGGTGCTGGGGGAGGGCTTCCACGCCGAGCTGGGCGGCCTGCACGCCGAGCGCGCGGCGATCGCCGCGGCCGGCGCCGCGGATCTGCGCGGCTCGACGATGTACGTCTCGCTGGAGCCGTGCGCGCACACCGGCCGCACGCCGCCGTGCACGGAGGCGATCGTCGCCGCCGGCATCGCGCGCGTGGTCATCGCCTCCGACGACCCGACCGAGAAGGCGGCCGGCCGCGGGCCGGGGATCCTGCGCGACGAGGGCGTCGCGGTCGAGTTCGCCGAGGGCGAGCTGGCCGGCCGCGCGCGGCGCCTGAACCAGCCGTTCCGCAAGCACGCCCGCACGGGCCGGCCGTGGGTGCTGTTCAAGTCGGCCATGACCCTGGACGGCAAGGTGGCCACCCGCACGGGCGACTCGAAGTGGATCTCCCACGAGGACTCGCGCCGGCTCTCGCACCACTGGCGCGCGGAGTGCGACACGGTGGCCGTGGGGATCGGCACCGCGCTGGCCGACGACCCGCAGCTCACGGCCCGGGTCGACGGCGTGACCCGCCAGCCGCGGCGGATCGTGTTCGACTCCGAGGCCCGGCTGCCGCTGGACTCGCAACTGGTGCGCGGGGCGGCTGAGGTGCCGCTGACCGTGGTCGTCTCCCGCGCCGCTCCGCGGGTGGCCACCGACGCGCTGGAGGTGGCGGGCGCGGACATCATCGTGGCCACCGGCGCCAACGAGCCCGACCGCGTGCGCAACGCGCTGGCCCAGCTGGGCGCGGCCGGGATGACGTCGATCCTGCTCGAGGGCGGCCCGCACCTGGCGGGCGCGTTCCTGGACGCCGGCGAGGTGGACGAGATCCGCCTGTTCGTGGCGCCGGTCGTGCTCGGGGGCTCGAGCGCCCGCGACCCGCTGGAGGGCGAGGGCGCCGAGCGGATCTCCCAGGCCATCCGTGCGCTCTCGCTGGAGTGCCGGCGGGTGGCCGACGACGTGCTGATCCGCGCTCGCATGCGGGAGTGGTGACGGTGTTCACGGGGCTGGTCGGAGACCTCGGGACCGTGGTCGCGGTCGACGCCACGGCGGACGGCGTGCGCCTCGGCGTGCGGACGTCGCTGGCGGGCGAGCTGCGCGAGGGCGACTCGGTGGCGGTCAATGGCGTCTGCCTGACCGCCACTCGCGTGTCTGACGACGCGTTCTCCGCCGACGTGATGCGCGAGTCGCTGCGCCGCTCCTCGCTGGCCGAGGTGGGCGAGGGGTCGACCGTCAATCTGGAGCTGCCGCTGCGAGCGTCGGACCGGCTGGGCGGCCACGTCGTGCAGGGCCACGTCGACGGCGTGGGCGCCGTGCGCGAGACGCGCGAGGACGGGTTCTCGCGCGTGGTGACGATCGACGCGCCCGCCGAGCTGCTGCGCTACGTCGTCGAGAAGGGCTCGATCGCCGTCGACGGCGTGTCGCTGACGGTGGCGGCGGTCGACGGCGAGTCGTTCTCCGTCGCCCTGATCCCCGAGACGCTCGAGCGCACGACGCTCGGCACGGCCGGGCCCGGACGGCCCGTGAACCTGGAGGTGGACGTGTTCGCCAAGTACGTCGAGAAATTGCTGGTCCGGGCATGAGTGGCCGGTTCGCCGCTGTCGAGGACGCGCTGGAGGACATCCGCGCGGGCCGCATGGTCGTGGTCTGCGACGACGAGGACCGCGAGAACGAGGGCGACCTCACGATGGCCGCGCAGTTCGCCACGCCCGAGGCGATCAACTTCATGGCCAAGGAGGGGCGCGGCCTCATCTGTCTCGCGCTGACCCCGGACCGCTGCGACGCGCTCGGCCTGGACCTGATGGCGGCCAAGAACGAGTCGCCGTTCGAGACCGCGTTCACCGTGTCGATCGAGGCGCGCGACGGGGTCACCACCGGCATCTCGGCGGCCGACCGCGCGCGGACCATCCAGGTGGCCATCGATCCGAGCTCGGCGCCGCGCGACCTCGTCCAGCCGGGCCACATCTTCCCGCTGAAGGCCAAGCCGGGCGGCGTGCTGGAGCGCACGGGGCAGACGGAGGCGGCGGTCGACCTCGCCCGGCTGGCGGGATTGAACCCGGCGGGCGTGATCTGCGAAGTCATGAACGATGACGGAACGATGGCTCGCGTCCCCGACCTGGAGCGCTACTGCTCCCGCCACGGACTCAAGATGATCACCGTGGCCGACCTGATCGCCTACCGGCGCAAGCACGACAAGCTCGTCGAGCGCGTGGTCGACACCCGCCTGCCCACGGGGTTCGGCGAGTTCACCGCGATCGGCTACCGCTCGCTCGTCGACGGCAAGCACCACGTGGCGCTGGTCAAGGGGGACGTGTCGGGGATGGCCGACGTGCTCGTGCGCGTGCACTCGGAGTGCCTGACCGGCGACGTGTTCCACTCGCTGCGCTGCGACTGCGGCGAGCAGCTGGAGTCGGCACTGGCGATGATCGAGCGCGAGGGCCGCGGCGTCCTGCTGTACCTCGCCCAGGAGGGCCGCGGGATCGGCC
>JAICUS010000409.1 GCA_025935735.1 Solirubrobacteraceae bacterium
GGCCGGCGCCGCGGCGGCCGGCGTGACGTTCGCCCGCGGGGGCGACGCCGTGCGGGTGCTGCTGCTCGGCCGCCGCGTGCCGCAGGTGCCCGCCTCGGTGCTCGCCGGGACGCTCGTGGCCGAGGGCGCAGGCGAGCTGGCCGGCGGCCTGACGCTGGTCCCGGTCGCCGTGGCCTTCGGCGCCGTGCCGGTCGGCCACGCCGTCCCGATGGCGCTCGGCGTGGCGGCGCTCTTCGCGGTGGCCGCCGTGCTCGCCCGCCGCTGCCACGCGCCCGCGGCCGGCGCCGACGGCTGGCGCGGCCGCCTCGCGCGCATCCTCGCCCGCGTCGGCTGCGGCTGCGGCGCGCTCGCGCCGGCCGCGTTCGCCCGCCGCGTCACGCCCTGGCAGTTCGCCAGCCGCGGCTGCCGGCTCGCCGCGCTCGGGTGCTTCCTCGCCGCGTTCGGGCTCCCCGTCACGCCCGCGGCGATCCTGCTCGTCATCTTCGCCCAGGGCGGCGGGCGGCTCGTCCCGTTCGCGCCCGCGTCGGTCGGGGCCGGCGCGGCCATGCTCGCGGCCGCGTTCGGGCCCGTCACCGGGACGCCCGTGCCCACCGCGGACGTCGCCGCGTTCTTCGTGGGCACGAGCGCCGTACTGACCGTCGTCGGGACCCTCGTGGCGACCGCGATCTGCCTGCGCGCCGCTCAGGCCTCGCAGAAGGCCGGCTGGAGCTTGCGGCTGGGCGCGGCCACCCGGCGCGTCCGCGCGCGGGTCGCCGCGGCGCCCAGGACGTAGCCCAGCGCCGCGGCCGCCACGCCGGCCACCATGTCGAACACGAAGTGGTTGCCGGTGGCCACCACGGCCAGCCCGACCAGCGGGCCCCACAGCAGCGCCAGGCCCTTGAGCACCGGGTGGCGCAGCGAGGCCGAGAGCGCGATGCCGATCGCCACGGCGAAGCCCACGTGCAGGCTCGGCACGGCGGCGAGCTGGTTGTAGAAGCTCGTGGTCAGGTGGCCGTCCATGCCGAAGCCCGTGGACTTGCTGATCGTGTCCAGCAGCCCGACGTCCGCCAGCCGCGGAGGCGCGACCGGAAACAGCGCGTACACCGGGATCGACAGCAGCCAGGTGGCCAGGATGGTGTTGCGCAGCCGCTGGTAGAGCTCGAACGAGCGGTGGTAGAGGAAGATCAGCGAGCCGGGGAGCACGACCAGCTGGGCGGCCAGGTAGACGTGGTTGAGCACCCACATCGCCCACGAGCCGGCGAAGAAGTGCTGCACCGAGGCTTCGACGCCGACCCCGAGATGGTGCTCGAGGCTGACGATCGCGGCGGCGTGGGTCCTGGCGGAGGGGAGATCGCCCACCGTGACGTAACGCGCGGCGCTGTAGACCAGGTAGGCGAGGAGATAGAGGCCGATCTGCGCCCGCGCCCGCGGGGAGAGGGAGAGGGCGCGCGGCCAGCTCGACCGGTGGGGAGGGGAGGCGGCGAGCATGCCTCGAAACTACGGACGCGGGCCGCGGCGCTCGACCAGGGGACCCCCCGAACGGGGGTGGGGCTACCCCGCCAAGGGGCAGCCCCACCCGCGGGCGGTTACGGGGTGGTGGTGGACAGCGTGAACGTCAGCGTCTTGCTGTAGCTGCCCGTGCGCAGCGCATCGGTGCGGCCGACGTGCTGCTGGAACCCGATCGTGACGGCGTCGTTGCTCACCGGCGCGGCCCAGCTCAGCAGCGCCAGCGGGGACCCGGAGATCGCCGCGAACGCCGAGCCGGCGCCCGCCACCGGGCTGGAGGCCTGCGCCTTCAGCGCCTCCGGCATCACGAACGCGCCGTTGACCAGGTGGCCGGCGGCCGTCGTGCTCGGGTCGGACACGCTCAGGGTCGCGTCACCGGCCGTCGAGGTCACGGTGGCGCTCGCCGTCGTCGAGTAGGTCTGGTCGACGCCCGGCGTGAAGGCGCCGAACGAGGCGGCCGGGCCGAGCGACAGCCCGAGCGTGGCCGGCACCGTGCCGGTCACGCCGCCGTCGGCCTGGGTGGCGTACCTGACGATGACGTTGAACGTCTTGGCCGCCGACGTGTTGCCGTTGGCGTCGGTCGCCGTGCACGTCACGGGCGTCGTCCCGACGTTGAACTTCGTCAGGGACGCCGGGGTGCAGCTCACCGTCGGGTTCGGATCCTGCGTGTCGGTGGCCGTCGGCGGCGTGTAGGTCACGATCGTGCTCGCCGGGTCGGACGAGAGGACCGTCACGTCCGGGTGGTCGGCCAGCGTCGGGGCCGTGGTGTCGGGCACGAAGCCGCCCGTATCGGCGGCCGCCTGCCCGCCGCCGGTGACCGGCAGGATCACCTTGCTGTTGCGGGTGTCGACCGTGATGACCGAGCTTGGCGACAACGCCGACGTCGTCACGCTGTAGCTGCGGTAGTTGCCCACCAGGATGACGCCGATCTGGTGCCCGGCCGGGAACGTGTAGTCCGTCGGCAGCGTCGGGAACTTGAACTCGTACGTCTGCCCGATCGTCACCGGCGACGCCTGCCCGCTGAACAGCGAGTCGCGGTTGGACGAGTCGAGGATGCCCTTGGACACGCGCCAGACCGTCCCGGTGACGGGCGGCTTGGTCACCTCGAGGTAGCACGCGCTGTCGGTCGCGGTGCTCTCGCCCCAGCAGTCGCTGTCGGCGGGGTTGTTGTCGGTGCGCACGCCGTCGGAGCTGCCGCGGCCGACCCGGTTGTACGGGCCGTAGTCGACCAGGATCGCGCCCAGGTTGCTCTGCGTGGTGCTCAGCGACGCCTTGATGTCGACCCGCGGCGTGCCGGAGATGTGCAGGTCGTGCGTGAGTTTGGTCGTGAGGAAGGCCAGCCGGTCGGACTGCGAGCCGTTCGGGTTGTTGGCCTGCGTGTTCTCGCTCGCCGTGTCGCTGGTGAACGACTCGCTGTCGGTGCTGCCGCCGGAGCTCAGGCTCAGCCAGCCCGACGTGCCGGCGGAGCGGCCGGCCAGATAGACGTCGGTGTCCACGGTGCCGGGGATCGGCCAGCTCGCGTACGTCTTCCAGACGTCGCCCTGCGGCTGCTCGATGTCCACCATCGGCTCGGCCATGATCCCGTTCTGCACGCCCTGCAGCCAGTAGTCGAACCAGCGGTGCAGCGTGTCCACCCAGGCGGCCCGGCGGTACTCGAACGGATCGACGTGGCCCTCCTGCGAGAGCCACAGCTTGCGCGGGACGTTGTTGGCGGTCAGCCCGGCCCACCACTGGCTCATGTGGTTGGGCTTGACGTTGTCGTCGTCGATGCCGTGCGACTCGAAGACGGCCGCCTTGACTTTGTCGACGTCGAGGTTGTAGTTGCGGGCCTGCCAGAACGCGTTGATGTCGCCGTCGGCGTCGCCGTCCTGCTGTTGCAGCTGCACGTCGAACGGCGAGCCGGCCTTCGGCGAGCCGGCGCCGCCGCCGCAGATGGCGTTCCGGCTCAGGGCGCCGATCGGCGGCGTGATGCCGAGCACCGAGGCGGGCTCATCGGACGTGATCGTGTTGGAGAGCGAGTAGGGGTAGTGCGTGTTGAACCGGATCCCGCCCATCCGCGAGTAGTCGTACCAATCCGAGATGGCCGAGATCGGGACGATCGTCGTCAGGCCGTCGACGCCCGTGGCGGCGACGCCGTTGGAGAACGTGCCGTCATAGGACTTGCCGATCATGGCGTTCTTGCCGTTGTCCCAGTCGGCCACGACCGGCGTGGTGCCGTCGACCGTCGTGTAGCCGGGGACGCGCCCCATCAGCCAGTCGATGACCGCCTTGAAGCCGGCGACGTCGCCCGGGCCGCCGTGCAGCGGGCAGCCGGTGGAGAACGCGGTGCCGACCGCCTGGGCGGCGATGAACGCGTAGCCGCGCGGCACGAAGAAGTTGTCGTAGAACAGCGGGAACTCGTCCAGCCGGTTCCGGCCCGTGCTCGGGTCCAGGACGGTGTGGATGAACTGGCCCTCGTTGCCGCGGCCGAGCGACGTGTAGTACGGGCTCGGGTCGATGATCGCCGGCATCTTCAGGTTCGGCCCCGACTCCTTCGGCCGGACGATGTCGATCGCCACGCGGTCGGTGACGCCGTCGTTGTCGGAGTCGACCCCGGCCACCGGGATGAAGACCCGCTCGCGGATCGCGTCCTGGTAGCTGTACGCCGGCTGCGTCTCGCCGTTCTGCACGTTCGGCGGGTCGGCCTTCGCGATCGCCGGCCCTGCGACGGCCAGCCCTGCCAGCGCGATCGCCGCGGCGGCGAGCGCCCTTGCCCGAATCCTCATCCACTTCCCTCCATTGCGGACCCTTGCGGACGCTCGCCCCGAGCGGCCGCCTTTGCGCCGAAGCGTGACGGGAGCGGACCGGGAAGTCCACCCAACGTTCGCCGAGAGACCGTGCAGAAGGCTCAACGCCCGCCGCGCCCCGGACCGGTCAACCGGCGCGAGCCGTCCGGGGTGCGCACGAACACCTGCCAGGCGTAGAGCTCGTCGAAGCCGCGGCGGTCGCGGCGGATGACGCTCGCGTAGGCCTCCACGGCCTTCACGTAGAGCGGCGACGGGTTGTAGCGGTACAGCGCGGCGCGCTCGTCGGCGGGCGCGCCGCCCGCGTGCAGGAAGCGAGCGGCGGCGAGGATCGCGGCGTGCGGGTCGTGCACGTCGCCGCGGCCGTAGGTCGCCCAGGTGGAGGGGATGAACTGCATCGGCCCCTGGGCCCCGGCGGTGGAGTCGCTGCGCAGCCGGTTGAAGCTCGACTCCACGAGGTTGACCGCGGCCAGCAGCGGCCAGCCGACGTGCGAGCGCCGCGTGCCCTCGCGGTAGTAGCTCTGCAGTGTCGCCGCGGGCGCGGCCGGCCCGGTGCGGAAGCGCCGATGCTTCGTCGGGCGGTTGAGCACGGCCAGCGCGTGCTGCGCGGCGATCACGTCGCGCGCGTCGGCCCGGGTGCGGGCGTGGAGGCGGGGGAGGACGGCGCGTGCGAGATGCGGTCGGGCGGCGAGGCGGTAGAGCAGCCGCTGCCAGCGCAGGGCGAGGAGGGTGACGTCCTGGGGCGGGGCGGTTCGGCCGTTCCAGCGGTCGACGGCTTGGTCGAGCCGGGTGGCGACGTCGGTGAGCTGGGCGGCGAAGGGGCCCCCGGCGGTGGGGAGCGCGCCGTCGGCTTGCGGTAGCGGCGCGGGCGTCGCCGTCGGCTCGGGTGCGCGCTGGGGTGCGGCGGCTCCGCAGCCCGCGAGGACCGCGGCGGCGAGCAGCGGCGTCAGACGACGCATGCGGGTGACGCTAGCGCCCGCGGCCTGGCGGGCCCGGCGAACTGCGGCTGGGTAGGGGGTGGTCAGCCCGGCGTGCGGTCAAGAACGATCGCCCTGGCTGGTCAAACGATCACGACCGACCGGGAATGTGACACACCGGAAACACGTGGGGCTAGTTAGTCGCGTATGGAGCGACTAACCAGCCCCGCCTCGCCGCGGGCGCAGGAGAAACGAAGCACCGCGCACCGCGGCCGAGACCCTCGCTTCCCTACCCAGCAGAAGTTCGCCCGCACCCGAGAACACGCGTCACACTCGCAAGATGCGCGACTGGACGGCGGTGAACGTCGACGAGGTCGAGGCGGTGTCCTGGCAGGGCACCCAGCTCCAATGGCGCCCGATCCGCCACGCGCTCGGCGCCC
>JAICUS010000406.1 GCA_025935735.1 Solirubrobacteraceae bacterium
CCAGCGATCCCCGCGCAACGGCGTCGACGTCCCGACGTTGTTCGCCACCCTCGACGCGGTGAAGGCCGCGCCGCAGATCGCCCAGTTCCAGTTCCGGGCCCGCAACGACTGGGTCAGCGGCACCCACAGCCGCTCGATGATCCACGGATTCTACGGCGCCGCGCAGGAGGACACGTCCCGCCCGGAGCCGTTCGAGTACGACGCCGACCACCCGCCCGTGCTGGTCGGATCGAACCACGGCCCGACCCCGGTGGAGTTCCTGCTGCACGCGATCGCCGCCTGCCTCACCGCGGGCCTGGCGAACATCGCCGCCGCCCGCGGCATCACGCTGCGCCGGGTGTCCTCGACCGTCGAGGGCGACATCGACCTGCTCGGCATCCTCGGGCTGTCCGACCAGGTCCGCAACGGCTACAGGCAGATCCGCGTGCGGTTCGAGGTCGACGGCGACGCGTCCCCCGAGGAGCTGGCCGCGCTCGTGGAACGGTCCCGCCTCCGCTCCGCCGTCTACGACGTGCTGGCCAACGGCACCGATGTCCAGGTCGACGTCAGCACCCGCTGATGCCGGTGCCCCCATCCGGCCGGTCCGGGACCCGGGCCGACCGGCAGCGGGGAGACTCGACATCACCACGCAGGGCTCCGCCCGCCGCCGGCCGCGCGCCGATCGCGGCTGGGACGCCGTCGTCGTCGGCGCACGCGTCGCCGGCGCGTCGACCGCCCTCCTGCTCGCCCGCGCCGGCCTGCGGGTGCTGGTCGTCGATCGCGCCCGCCGCGGCTCGGACACCCTGTCCACCCACGCGCTCATGCGCGGCGGCGTCCTCCAGCTGCGGCGATGGGGCCTGCTCGATCGGGTGGCGGCGACCGGCGTGCCGCCGGTCCGGCGGGTGACGTTCCACTACGGCCGCGACGTCATGCCGGTCTCGCTGAAGCCGTACGCCGGCGTCGATGCCCTGTACGCACCGCGCCGCACGGTTCTGGACTCGATACTGGTGGACGCCGCCGAGGAGGCGGGAGCGCGATTCGGTTTCGGCTCCGCCGTGATCGACCTTGCCCGTAACGGCGCCGGCCGAGCGGTCGGTGTGGTCGTGCGTGACCGCGGCGGGACCATCCGAACCGAGCCGGCGCGGCTCGTCGTCGGCGCCGACGGACGCGGCTCCCTGGTGGCCACCCGGGTCGCCGCCGCGAGCATCGCGACCGGCGCTCACGCCCCGGCGTACGCCTACGGCTACTGGCCCGCTCCGGACCTGGACGGCTACCACTGGTACTACGGTGACGGGCTCTCGGTCGGAGCCATCCCCACGAACGACGAGCTCGCGTGCGTGTTCGTCGGTGCCCCACCGGCGGTGCTCGCCCGCGCGACGCGCGACCGCCCCCTGGCGGACGCGCACCGCACGCTGCTGGCGGCCCTGGGCGACGATCTCGCCGAGTTCGCCGCGGCGCCGCCAGTCGGCCCGGTGCGGTTCTTCCGGGGGCTGCCGGCGCGGCTGCGTCGTGCGTACGGGCCTGGTTGGGCACTGGTCGGTGACGCCGGCTGGTGGAAGGACCCGCTGTCCACGCACGGGATCACCGACGCCCTGCGCGACGCGGAGCTGCTGGCCACTGCTGTCGTCGCCGGGTCGGCTTCGGAGCGCGCTGCCGGCGTCGCGTTGGCCGGCTACCAGGCGCAGCGTGATCGCGCGGCCCTGGCGATGCATCCCGTCGTCGACCGCCTCGCCTCCCACGAATGGGGTCCCACCGAGGCGCGGAGGCTCCTGCGGCAGCTGTCCTCGGTCATGGCCGACGAGGTCGAAGCGATTCTCGGCTTCGGCTCCGCACCTGCGCGTACCGCTTGACGGCGGACGTCCGCTGGGCGGACGCGGGTCTACATTCGCAGCGGGAGGGCCGTGGAGGAACGATGCGCGTCGAGATCGACCTGCTGGGCGGCTTCGCCGTCCGGGTCGACGGACGGCCGGTCCCGTCCGGGGAGTGGCGCCGTCGCCACGCGGCGGCGCTGGTGAAGCTCCTCGCACTGGCGCCGCGCCGGACGCTGCACCGCGAGCAGGTCATCGACGCGCTGTGGCCCGACACCAGCGTCGACGTGGCGGCGCCCCGGTTGTATAAGGCCGCGCACTATGCGCGGCGCGTGCTGGGCGATCCGCGGTCGGTGGTCCTCGCGGCGGACACGGTGGCTCTCTTCCCCGCCGCCGACCTGGTGGTGGACGCCGAGACGTTCGAGCGGCGCGCGCGGCAGGCGCTCTCCGCCGGCGACGGGCCGGCTGCGCAGGGTGCGGCCGCCGCAGCGGACCTGTACCGCGGGGACCTGCTGCCCGATGACCCGTACGAAGCGTGGCTGGACGCGCCTCGGGATCGGCTCCGCCAGATGCATCGCGAGCTGCTGCGCCGCGCCGGTCGGTGGGCTGACCTCGCCCGCACCGACCCTGCGGACGAGGAGGCGAGCCTGGCCCTCGCGAGGCGGCTCGCCGACGACGGCGACCGACGCGGCGCGCTGCGGCAGTTGGAACGGTTGGCGCGGGCGCTGCGCGGCGAGCTCGGCGTCGGGCCCGGGCGCGCGGTCGCCGCACTCCGCGCCGAACTTCTCGCTCTCGACGCTCCCCAGCCCGAGAGCCATCGGTGGCGGGTGCGACCGCCGCTCGGTCGGGATCCAGAGCTCGGCCGCATCGACCGGCTGATCGCCGCGGCGACCGCGGGCCACGGCCGAACCCTGTTCGTCTCCGGGCCACCGGGCATCGGCAAGACCGCGGTGCTGCGGTGGCTCGACCACCGCGCCGAGGAGCGCGGCCTGCGCGTCGGCATCGGAACGGCCGCCGCGATCGAGGGCGCCTGGCCGTACGCGCCGGTCCTGGAAGCGGTCGCCGACCTCTGCCGGCGCCACCCCGCACTGCTGGACGGCCTGGCCGACGAGTACCGGGTGGAGATCGAGGGGGCGCTGCGCGGCACCGCCGCGGGGTGGACCGGCGAGAGCCGCCACCAGCGGTTGTTCGTCAGCACCGCCGAGTTGCTGCGGCTCGCGTCCGCCGGCGGCGGTGCGGTTCTCGTCGTCGACGACGCCCACGACGCCGATGAGGCCAGTCTGCGGCTGTTGCACTACCTGTCCCGCGGTGCGGTCGGCGAGCGGATCGTCATCGTGGTCGCGCACCGTCCCTGGCCGCTGAGACCGGCGATGGACGCGATGCGCCGCAGTCTGATCGGCCGCGGCACGTCGGTGCCGCTCGACCTCGGCCCGTTGGCCGACGAGGACATCGAGCGGCTGGCCGGTCGGATCGTCGGGCACGACGCGGTGCTGCTCGAGCGGGTCGTGAAGCTTGCCGGCGGCAACCCGTTCGTGGCTCTCGAGCTCGCGCGCTCCGCCGAGGCCGCGGATGAGCGCACCGGCCCGATGGGCACGCTGGTGCTCCGCGGGCTGGGGGAGGAGACGATCGCTGCGCTCACGAGGGTGTCCGTGCTGGGTTCGGCGTTCGACACCGACGAGTACGTGGCGCTGTCCGGCGTCGGCGAGGAACGGGCGTACGCGCTGCTCGACGAGGCCCTCGCTGCGGGCGCGGTCGAGCGGACCGGTGCTGGCTACCGTTTCCGCCACTCGCTCGTGCGAGACGCTCTGCTGGACGGATTGCCGCCGCACCGGCTGCTCCCGCTGCACCGCCGGGCCGCCGAAGGGCTGCGGGGCCTGGGCGCGTCCCCGGCGCGGATCGGCCACCAGCTGTTGCAGGCCGGCGATGTCCGCGCCGCCGCGCCGTTCCTGCTCGAGGCCGCCCGCACCGAGGCGGCCATCGGGGCATACCGCGACGCGCTCGCGCTGATCGATGCGGTACGCCAAGACGCCCCTGGACCGGAGCGGGCGCCGCTGCTGGCCCTGCGCGCGGACATGCTCATGGCGACCGGGGACGCCGGGGCCGTCCTCGCCTACCGGGAGGCGCTGGCTGCCACCGCCGACCCGGCCGAGTGGCGGCTGCTGTCGCCGCGGCTGGCCCGGGCCGCCACGTTCGCCGGCGACTACGCGACCGCGGCCGAGGCGCTCGACGGGCTGGAACCGGACGGGTCGGCAGGCGACGCGGCGCTGCTGCTCCAGCGCGGGCTGCTGGCCTACCACAACGGTGATCTCGGCGCGGCCGAGGTCGCCGCCGACGAGGCGCGCCGTCGCCTAGGGGTGGCTGACCCGGGCGACTGGCGGATGTACGACCTGATCTCCCTCCAGGGCCTCCTCGCGCACCTGCGCGGCCAGTGGTTCCCGCGGCTGGCTGTGGAGCTGCGCGCCGGCGCGGAGCGGCCGGACCTGGCGCGGTCGATGTTCGACAGCCACCTGTGCGTGGCGGAATTCCTGCTCTACGGGCCCACACCGTACGAGGAGGTGCTTGCCCTCGCGGCCACCCTCCGCGAGTCCGCGCGCCGGTCCGGCGTGCTGCGAGCCGTCGCGTTCGCCACCGCGCTGCATGGCGAAGCCGCCCTTCTCTCGGGCGACCTGGCCCTCGCGGACTCGGAGCTCACCGAAGCCGCCCAGCTGCACCACGACATCGGCTCCACCGCCGGGGAGTCCCACAGCCTGCAGCGGCTCGCCGAGGTCCACCTCGCCCGCGGCGACCGCGCCGAGGCAACCCGGTTGCTGCGACGGGCGCTCCCGCTGGCCCGGTGGTCCGCGATCGCGTTGCACCTCGTGCAGCGCGTGTACGGGACGATGATCCGCGCCGCGCCGGACGTCGAGAGCGCCCGGGCGGTCGTGGACCAGGCCACTGCCGCCCTCGGCCAGGAAGACTCGTGCACCTTCTGCAACATCATGCTTGCCGTGCCGGCCGCGGTGGCCTGCGCCGACGCCGGAGACCTCGACGACGCCCGGCGGCACCTCACCGCCGCCGAGCGGTCCGCGAAGCTGTGGCGGGGAACCGCGTGGCAGGCGGCGATCGCCGAGGCCCGGGCGCACCTGCACCGGGCCGAGGGCGACCGCGAGGCCGCGCGCCGAGCGCTGCTGGAGGCCGCAGATCTCTTCGCCGCCGCAGGCCAACCGCTCGACGCCAGTCGCTGCCTGGCCTGACGAGCAACCGCCGACAGGAAGCGACGCCGCCGTCAGGCGCGTCAGGCGGCCAGGCGGTCGTAGGTGCGCTGGATCGTCTTCGCGCCGCAGCCCCCCGGGATGCGGGGCACCACGGTGCGCGACGGGTCGCCGGCCCACCGGGCGGCCGCGAGATGGGAGACGAGCGCGGGCAGCATGCCGATCGCCGGCCACACCGGCCAGAAGTAGTAGTCGGCGCCGGTCGCGACCCAGATCGCGACCATCAGCAGCACCAAGCCTGCGTAGCCAACCAGGTGGGCACGGGCGATCGCGCGCGTCCGGGACCGGACCCGCGGGTCGACCGGCGCCAACCGGCGGCCGCCGTCGGGCAGGTCGGCCGTCAGCGGCGCCAGGTCCGCCACGTACGTCGCCCCGTAGACCTGGGCCAACCGCTCGTCGACCTCGGCCAGCGTCAGCAGGCCCTGCCCGGCGGCACCGCGCAGGATCGCGGCGACCCGCTCCCGATCGGCGTCCGACGCCCGGACCGGCGACTGAGCCATGACGGCCTCCCGTTCAAGTTGGCGATGTTCGTACTAGTAAACAGTATTCACTAGAGTACCCATCTGTCAAACCTCCTAGGGTGGGCCGGTGAACGCGATCAC
>JAICUS010000353.1 GCA_025935735.1 Solirubrobacteraceae bacterium
ACCGAGAGCGTTGCGGAACGCCGGTCACGGCATGCGAGAGGCAGGGGCGACGAAGGGAACGCGCGGCAGGCCCGGCCGGCAACCTCGCTGGGCTACGGCGCATCACCCGCGGGCTGCGCAGGCCGTCGCTGCCGTCCACCTAGACGGTCAGCCGCTTGCGGCCCTTGTCGCGGCGGCGCTTGAGGACGATCCGTCCTGCGCGCGTGCTCATGCGGGCGCGGAACCCGTGCGTCCGGGCGCGCTTGCGCTTCTTGGGCTGGTAGGTGCGCTTCACGTTTCTCGGGCTCCTTCGCCGCGGGCCGGTGGTCGTGGGCTCGGTGCAGCACCGAGCCGCCTCGCTGCGCGGCGGCTGCCCAGGATACACGGCCCCGTCCGCGCGCCGGCCCGGAGCCGGCTACGACGCTCGCCGCCCACGCGGACGCGAGGGGGATCGCGCGGCGGCCGTGTGACGGGCCACGGCGGCGGAGAACGGGGCCGCGTGGCCGCCAGGGCGCTCGAGTTCTCGCCGGCCCGCGCGGGCCGGCGACCGCCAGGAATGGGGCCGCGTGCACAGCCCTCTGCACATGCCGTCAACAGGGGGTGCGGAACTTTCCTGCGCGATTTGCGAGCGGCCCTCCGAAGGCCGGCGACGGGCTTCCGGAGCTCTGCTAGGTTCGGCCCGGGCCGCTCGTCCGGCCCACTCCCTCGGTCAAATCGCGAACCCTCGGCCTGCCCGAGGAGGTCCCTTCACGCCCTCGTGCCAGATCCCGACGCAGCGACCATCTGGCATAAGGTCCGCGGGGAACTGCGGCAGGCGGTCCCGGAGGCCACCTGGCACATCTGGCTCGAGCGCCTGAGCCTGGCCGAGCTCGACGGCGACCGGCTCGTCGTCACCGCGCCCGAGGATGTCCGGCGCTGGGTGGAGGGCCGCGCCGCGCGGCTGCTGCAGGCCTGCGCCGCGCGCGTGCTCGGGCCCGGCGCGCGCGTGGAGCTCCGCGGTCCGGAGGCGGCGCCGGAGCGACCGCCGGCCCGGGACGCCGCCCCGCAGGCGCTCAACCCGCGGATGACGTTCGACCAGTTCGTGATCGGCGAGGGCAACCGGCTGGCCCACGCGGCCGCGCTCGCCGTGGCCGAGATGCCCGGGATGGCCTACAACCCGCTGTTCGTCTGCGGCCCGCCGGGCCTCGGCAAGACGCACCTGCTGCACTCGATCGCGAACTACATCGCCGAGTACGGCGGCGGGCTGGCCGCGCTCTACACGACCGTCGAGTCCTTCACCGACCGCTTCCTCGGCGCGCTGCACAGCGGCGGGATGGAGTCCTTCAAGGCCGCGTTCCGGGGGGTCGACGTGCTCCTGGTCGACGACGTCCAGTTCCTGCAGCGCAAGGCCCGCACCGAGGAGGAGTTCTTCCACACCTTCAACGCGCTCCATCAGGCCGGCGCGCAGCTCGTGCTGACCTCCGACCGGCTCCCGCGCGACCTCGAGGCGCTCGAGGATCGCCTGCGCGAGCGCTTCGAGTCCGGCCTCGTGTGCGACGTCCAGCCCGCCGACCGCGCCACCCGGCTCACCATCCTGCACAAGCGGGTCGCCCAGGACGGCCTGGCCGGCGTCGACCCCGCGGCGCTGGAGCTGATCGCGGACCGCGTGGCCACGAACATCCGCGCGCTGGAGGGCGCCCTCATCCGCGTCGTCGCCTTCAGCTCGCTCACCGGGCGCGCGGTCACGGCCGACCTCGCCGGCGAGGTCCTGGCGGGCCTGTACCCCGAGCTGACCCCGCGGCGGCGCACGGTGGAGGAGATCCAGCGCCGCACGTGCGAGGCCTGCGACGTCACGCTGGCGGAGCTGCTCTCGCCCAGCCGGACCACGCGCGTGGCGTTCGCCCGCCAGGTGGCCATGTACCTCGCGCGCGAGCTCACCGACGCCACACTGCCGGCCATCGGCCGAGCGTTCGGCAACCGCAACCACACGACGGTGCTGCACGCGTGCCGGCGCGTGGCCGAGCGGATCTCCGTCGACGCCGAGGCCTACGAGGCTGTGCAGAAGCTCACCGCGGAGCTCGGCGGGCGCTGATCGTGTCAGGGTCGCCTGGCAGACTCCGGGAGTTCATCCACAGGCCTGTGCATGGCGCAACCGCGCAGCGGCGCCCGATGCGAGCACTGTGCACAGGATCCACAGCCCCGATGACCATTAGAGGATCCATTCACTTGAATCCGACGCGAGAGGCGGCAGCCGCATGAAGATCACGACCCGGCGCGACGCGCTCTTCGGCCAGCTCCAGACCGTCACGCGCGCGGCGTCCACCCGGAGTGCGGTGCAGGCGCTGTCCGGCGTCCAGCTCCTCGCCGGCCGGGACGGGATCGAGCTGCGCGCCACCGACATGGAGATCGGCCTGCGCGTCCCGCTCGCCGGCGAGGTCGTGCGCGAGGGCGGCGTGGTGCTGCCGGGGCGGCTCGTGGTGGACGTGATCCGGGCGCTGCCGGGCGACGAGGTGTCGCTGGAGCTCCGGCCGTCCGAGCAGGACGTGGAGATCGTCGGCGGGTCGGCCACGTTCCACATCCGCACGCTGCGCTCGGAGGACTTCCCGCCGTTCCCGGAGCCCGAGGGCGAGCGTGTGTCGGTCCCCGGCACCGCGTTCGTGGAGACGGTGCTCAAGGTGGCGCGCTCGGCATCGCGCGACGAGACGCGGCCCGTGCTCACGGGCATCCTCGTCTCGGCGTCGGGCGCGGAGCTGCGGATGGTGGCCACGGACTCCTACCGGCTGTCGGTGAAGGAGACGCAGCTCGAGGCTCCGCTCGCGGGCTCGTTCGAGGCCAACGTACCGGCCCGGGCGCTGCAGGAGCTGACGCGGATCGTCCAGCACGAGGGCGCCGAGCAGCTCGACGTCTCCGTACGCGCGAACCAGGTCGTGTTCGAGGTCGGCGGCGTCGTGCTGTCGTCGCGGCTCATCGACGGGCAGTTCCCCAACTACCGCCAGCTGCTGCCCGACGCCTACGAGCACGAGCTGCGCCTGTCCGGCGGCGAGATCGGCGACGTCGTGCGGCGCATCTCGCTGCTCGCGCAGAAGAACGCGCCGCTGCGGCTGGCGTTCACCGAGGGGGAGCTGACGGTGTCGGCCCGGACGCCGGACGTCGGCGAGGCGCAGGAGACGGTGCCCGTGCCGTTCCAGGGCGAGCCGCTGGAGATCGGCTTCAACCCGGAGTTCCTGCGCGACGGGCTCGAGGCCGTCGAGGGGGGCGACCTCGTGCTCAAGCTCATCTCGCCCCTGCGGCCCGGGCTGATCGAGGCCGCCGACGGCAGCGGCTTCCACTACCTGCTGATGCCGATCCGGCTCAACGTGTGAGGAGGCGCGGCCGGCGGCGATGATCGCCACACGCCTGAGCCTGCGCGACTTCCGCTCCTATGCGGCGGCGGACGTGGCGTTGGGGCCGGGGCTGACGGTCGTCTCGGGTCGCAACGGCGCCGGCAAGACCAACCTGCTCGAGGCCTTCTACTTCGCCTGCACGGGCCGCTCGTGCCGGACGGCGAACGAGCGCGAGTGCGTGCGCTTCGGCGCGTCGCTCACGCGGCTCGAGCTCACGTGCGAGGACGCACACGGCCGCCACGAGATCGGCGTCGGCTTCCAGCCCGGCGAGCCCAAGCGGCTGCAGGTGGACGGCGCCGCGGTCGAGCGGCTGGCCGAGGTGGAGGCGCGGCCGCTCGTGTCCGTGTTCCTGCCCGACCGCCTGGAGCTCGTCGTCGGCCCGCCGGCGCTGCGCCGTGCGCACCTCGACCAGGTGATCGCCGCCCTGTGGCCGGCCCGGGCGGCCACCAAGCGGGCGTACGCCGCCGCGCTGGCCCAGCGCAACGCGCTGCTGGCGGGCATCCGCTCCGGCCGGGCCTCGCGGGCCTCGCTGCCCGCCTGGGACGCCGAGCTGGCGCGCCACGGCGTGACGCTGATGGCGGATCGCGCGGCCACCGTCGAGCGCCTGCGCGGCGCGTTCGCCGAGCATGCGGCCGGGCTCGGGCTGGAGGGCGCCGTGGACCTGCGCTACCGGCCGCGGTCGAGCGCCACGGCCGCGGACGCCCTCGCCGCCGAGCTGGCCGAACGCGTCGCCGGCGACCTCGAGCGCGGCTTCACCGGCCACGGCCCGCACCGCGACGACCTCGCGCTGCGCCGCGAGGGGCGTGACCTGCGCACCTACGGCTCGCGCGGGCAGCAGCGGCTCGGGCTGCTGGCGCTGCTGCTGGCCGAGCGGGAGGAGCTGGCGGCCGAGCGGGGCGCCGCGCCGCTGCTGCTGCTCGACGACGTGATGAGCGAGCTCGACGCCGCGCGGCGGGAGCGGCTGGCCGCGCTGCTGCGCCGGGGCGGCCAGGCGGTGGTGACGACGACGGAGGCGGCGCACGTGCCGGGGGCCGGCGACGCCGACGTCATGCGGCTGGCGGTGGCCGACGGCCGGGTGACGACCGCCGACGGCGAAGAAGACGACGTGCCGCGCCAGGGAGAGCGCGAGACGCCGGCCGTGCCGCACGGGGACGAGCCGCCGCGTGCGGAGGGCGGAGCTCCCGGGCCGCGGCCGGCCTGGCCGGCGGCGGAGGCGGCGTGAGGCGCACGGGGCCACGGCCGATCTCGCACGCGCTCGACGCGTTCGCCGACGCCCTGGCTCCGCCCACCCTGCTCGCGGCTGTGCAGCGCGCCTGGCCGCGGGCGGCCGGGCAGTTCGCCGCGCACGCCCAGCCGGTCGCCGAGCGCGACGGCGTGGTCACGGTCGCCTGCTCGGCCGCGGTGTGGGCGAGCGAGCTGGACCTGATGTCCGAGCTGGTGGTCGAGCGGCTCAATGAGGCGCTGGGCCGCCCGGCCGTCCAGCGGCTGCGCACGCGAGCCACGGGTGCGTAGTTTTGTTGCACTTTTGCAGCACTTTCGCTACGCGCGCGCGTCCTTATGAGGAAGTCGCTCCTGCTAGACTGAAGGGCATTCGACGGCCACGCCCCGGCCTCGGACGGAGACCCGTCCTGCCGGGGCGTCGCTTGTGTGAGACCGAAAGGCAGCTTTGAGCACCGGAGACGCGAACAACGGACGGCAGGGCCACTACGACGCCTCGGACATCACGGTCCTGGAGGGCCTCGAAGCCGTCCGCAAGCGCCCGGGCATGTACATCGGCTCGACCGGCATCCGCGGCCTCCACCACCTGGTCTATGAGGTCGTCGACAACTCGGTGGACGAGGCCCTGGCCGGCTACTGCGACGCGGTGTCGGTGACGATCCATCCGGACAACTCGGTCACGGTCGTCGACAACGGCCGCGGCATCCCGGTCGCGACGATGGAGAAGGAGGGCAAGTCGGCCCTCGAGGTGGTCATGACCGTCCTGCACGCCGGCGGCAAGTTCGGCGAGGGCGGCGGTTACAAGGTGTCCGGCGGCCTGCACGGCGTCGGCGTCTCGGTGGTCAACGCCCTGTCGGACGAGGTGGCCGTGGAGGTGCGCCGCAACGGCCACGTGTGGCGCCAGAGCTACGTGCGCGGCGTGCCGCAGGGGCCGATCGCGCAGGGCGAGCCGACGGACGAGACGGGGACGACGACCACGTTCCGGCCCGACGCCGAGGTCTTCGAGACGCTCGACTTCGACTACGCGACGCTCGAGCAGCGCCTGCGCGAGACGGCGTTCCTCACCCGCGGCCTGCGCATCTCCATCACCGACGAGCGCAGCGACGAGAAGAAGTCGCGCGAGTTCCACTACGAGGGCGGCATCGAGGACTTCGTCCACTTCCTGAACTCCAACAAGGACCCGCTGCACCAGAAGGTCATCTACTTCGAGGGCGAGGGCGACCAGGGCTCGATCGAGGTCGCGATGCAGTGGAACCAGACCTACCAGGAGTCGGTCTTCTCGTTCGCCAACAACATCAACACGCACGAGGGCGGCTCGCACCTGTCGGGCTTCCGCAGCGCGCTGACACGCACGATCAACGACTACGCCCGCAAGGCCAACATCCTCAAGGACAAGGACAAGGCGCTCGAGGGCGAGGACATCCGCGAGGGCCTGACCGCGGTCGTCTCGGTCAAGCTGGCCGAGCCGCAGTTCGAGGGCCAGACGAAGACCAAGCTCGGCAACCCGGGCATGCAGGGCTTCGTCACCGGCGTGGTCAACGAGAAGCTCGCCGAGTTCCTGGAGGAGAACCCGCGCGACGCCGACCGCATCGTGCGCAAGGCCGTGGACGCCTCACGCGCCCGCGCGGCGGCCCGCAAGGCGCGCGAGTCCGTGCGCAAGTCGGCCATGGGCGGCCTCGGCCTGCCGGGCAAGCTCGCCGACTGCATGGTCAAGGAGCCGGAGATCTCCGAGCTGTTCATCGTCGAGGGCGACTCGGCCGGCGGCTCGGCCAAGCAGGGGCGCGACCGCGCGACCCAGGCGGTGCTCCCGCTGCGCGGCAAGATCCTCAATGTCGAGAAGGCCCGGATCGACAAGGTCCTGCAGAACCAGGAGATCCAGGCGCTCATCACCGCCCTGGGCACGGGCGTGCGCGACGAGTTCGACATCGAGAAGCTGCGCTACCACAAGATCATCCTGATGAC
>JAICUS010000464.1 GCA_025935735.1 Solirubrobacteraceae bacterium
GCGCACGGACTGCCAGGTCCAGATCTCCGCCGGGATGTACGGGCTGTTCCAGTCGCGGGCGTGCGACCAGGTCCAGTCGAGCGTGACGATCAGCCCGCGCGCGCCCGCCCGCGCGGCCCGCTCCACGCGCCCGGCGATCGCCTCCCGCGAGCCCGACCAGTACACCTGCGCGAACGTCTGCGGGCAGGCGGCGACGACGTCCTCGATGGGCTTGGACCCCAGCTGGCTGAGCCCCAGCGCGGTCCCGCGCGCGGCGGCCGCGCGGGCCACGGCCAGCTCGCCGTCCGGGTGCACCGCCTGGACGCCGGTGGGGGAGAGCAGCACGGGCAGCGAGACGTCCACACCCATCACCCTCGTCGCCTGCGAGCGCTCGGCGGGCAGGCCGGCGACGTGCGGCGCGAAGCCCAGCTCCGCGAACGCCGCGACGTTGTCGCGCAGGGTCAGCCCGCGCTCGGAGCCCGCCAGGATCGCCTTGTAGACCGACCGCGGCAGGACGCGGCGCGCCCGCCGCTGCGCCTCGGCGACCGACTCGAACCAGGCCATCAGCGCGCGGCGAGGCGGGAATGGTCGACCATCGGCCGCGGCCGCTGCGCGCGCGGGGCGCCGTGCCCGAGCGCGCACTCGGGGTCCGGGCCGGCGAGCGGCATCCCCGTGAAGAACTTCGCGGCCATGCAGCCGCCGCGGCAGGCGTCGAACATCCCGCAGCTCGCGCACGCGCCCGCGGACTGCGGCTCGCGCAGCCCCCGGAACAGCTCGGACTCCCGCCACACGTGGGCGAACCCGGCGTCGCGCACGTTGCCGGCCAGGAACGTCTCGTGGATGGCGAACGGGCACGCGTAGACGTCGCCCACCGGGTCGATCAGGCAGACCACCCGGCCGGCGCCGCACAGGTTCAGGCCCGGCAGCGAGCGCCCGAACGCGCCCAGATGGAAGAACGAGTCGCCGGTGAGCACCTCCTCGCCGTGGGCCAGCAGCCACTCCCACACCGCTCGCTGCTGCGCGGCCGTGGGGTGCAGCCGGTCCCACACGTCCGCGCCGCGCCCGGACGGCCGCAGCCGGGTGAGCCGCAGCTGCGCGCCGTAGAAGTCGGCGAGGGCCTTGAAGTCGTCCAGCTGCGCGGCGTTCTCGCGCGTCACGACGACGCTCAGCTTGAACCCGGTGCCGGCGAGCAGCTCCATTGCCCGCAGCGCGGTTTCGTAAGAGCCCCGGCCGCGGACGGCGTCGTTGACCGCGGCGGTCGCGCCGTCGAGCGAGATCTGCACGTCGACGTAGTCCGCGGCCCGCAGCCACTCCGCCCGCTCGGCGTCGATCCGCGACCCGTTGGTGGAGAACTTCACGCCCACGCGGTGCGCCGTGGCGTACTCGACGAGCTCCCAGAAGTCGCGCCGCACGGTCGGCTCGCCGCCGCCGACGTTGACGTAGAAGACCTGCATGCGCTCGAGCTCGTCGATCACCGCGCGGCACTCGGCGGTGGAGAGCTCGCGCGGGTCGCGCCGCCCGGAGCTCGACAGGCAGTGCACGCAGGCGAGGTTGCACGCGTAGGTGAGCTCCCAGGTCAGGCAGATCGGCGCGTCCAGGCCGCGCTCGAAGTGCTCGACCAGCGTCACGCGATCATCCCCGTGTCCGCCAGCGCCTCCAGCGCCCGGGCGTAGCGCGGCAGCTCGGCCTCGCTCACGCCGGCGGCGTCGAGCGCGGCCTGCGCCGACGGCGCGGCCGCCAGCCCCTCGACCACCGCCAGCAGCCGCCGGCTCTTCAGGAACGACAGCCGCCGCGTGCCGAAGTGGTACGCGAGTGCGCCGAACGGCTCGGGCCGCAGCGCCACCTGCGGGTCGAGCGCCCAGGCGCGCTCCAGGTCGAACGCCACGTCAGTAGACGCCGCACATGCCGTCGATGGAGACGTCCTCCACCAACAGCTCGTCCTCCACGAGGTCCTCGGGCGGGGCCTCTTCCTCGATGACAGGCTCGATCACTTCGGTGTCCGGCATGGCGCCTCCTCGGTTGCGCGCACGGTAACACTGCCGCCGGTGCTCCCGCTGCCGCCGGACTTCCACCTCGCGCTCGACCCGGCGACCCGCGTCGACGGCCGGACGCTGTACGGCGGCGAGCCGTACATGCGCCTGACGCTGGACGCCCGCCAGGCGCGCACGCTCGCCGCCTGGCGGGCCGGCGAGCCCGTCGGCGAGGACGGCGCGCTGGCCCGCGCGCTCACCGAGCACAACCTCGCCCAGCCGCTGCCGCCGCCGTTCGCCGCGCCGGTGGACATCGTGATCCCGGTGCGGCCGGGCCAGCGGCCGCGCTTCTCCGGCGACGCGATCGTCGCTCCCGGGAGCTCGCCGGCGCGGGCGCGCAACCGCGGGCTCGCCCAGGCCGCGACCGACGTGGTCGCCTGCCTGGACGCCGACGTCGCCCCGCGGCCCGGCTGGCTGGAGCGCCTGCTCCGTCACTTCGCCGACCCCGAGGTCCAGGCGGTCGGCGCCCGCGTGGCCACCGCGCCGGCCGACCGCGGCCCGCTTCCCGCGCGCGTGCGTCCGCATGGACGCACGAGCTTCGTCGCAGGTGCGGCGCTGCTGGTCCGCCGCCACGTCCGCTTCGACGAGACGCTCGAAGGGGGCGACGACGTCGAGCTCTCGTGGCGCGTGCACGCGCGCTACGAGCCGGCCGCGGTGGTCGACCACGACCCGATACCGCTCGCGCGACGCGTGGCCTACGGCCGGCACGCCGCGGCGCTGGCCCGCCGCCACCCGCAGCACGCCGGCACGCTGGATGTCTCGCCCTGGAGCGCCGCCGCCTGGGCCGCGCTCGCGCTCGGCCGGCCGCGGACGGCGCTGGCCATGACGCTCGCCGCCACCGTTGCGCTCGACGACCCGCAGCGCGCGCGCATCGCCGCGCTCGGCACGCTCCAGGCCGGCCGCGCCATCGCCGAGGCGCTCACCACCCACTACGCCCCGCTCGCCCCGCTGGCGCCCAAGCCGTTCGCCGCGGCGGCCCTCCTGCGCGCCCGCCACCTGCCGGAAGACCTGGCCTACGGCGCCGGATTGTGGCTCGGCTGCCTCGAGCAGCGCGACCTCCGCGCGCTCAAGCCGCGGCTCGGCTGGACGATCACGAGGCTGTCCGCCGACGACCTGATCGACCGCTCTAGCATCACTCTCACATGACCGACGAACTCCGCGTAGCCGTCGTGGGAGCCGGCCCGTCCGGCTTCTACGCCACCGACCAGCTCCTCAAGGCGGGCTTCGCGGTCGATCTGCTCGAGGTCCTTCCGACGCCGTTCGGGCTCGTGCGCGCCGGCGTGGCGCCGGACCACCCGAAGATCAAGAGCGTCACGCGCATGTACGAGAGGACCGCGAAGCACCCGCAGTTCCGCTTCTTCGGCGGCGTCGAGCTGGGCACGCACGTGGGCCGCGACGAGCTGCTCGAGCGCTACCACGCGGTCCTCTACGCGGTCGGCACCTCCGCCGACAACCGCCTCGGCATCCCGGGCGAGGACCGCCCCGGCTCGCACCCCGCCACCGAGTTCGTCGCCTGGTACAACGGCCACCCCGACTACGCCGACCGCGAGTTCGACCTGAGCGCCACGCGCGCCGTCGTCGTGGGCAACGGCAACGTGGCCGTCGACGTCGCCCGCATGCTCGTGCTCGCGCCCGACGAGATCGCGGTGACCGACACGGCCGACCACGCGGTCACCCCGCTCGGCTCGGCCAGCGTCCACGACGTGATCATGCTCGGCCGCCGCGGGCCCGCGCAGGCCGCGTTCACCAACCCGGAGCTGCGCGAGCTCGGCGAGCTCACCCGCGCCGACGTCGTCGTCGACCCGCGCGACATGGAGCTCGACCCGGCCAGCGAGGCCTGGCTGGCCTCCGACGAGGCCGACGCCACCGCCCGGCGCAACGTCGAGCTGCTGCGCGAGTACGCCCAGCGCGCGCCCAACGGCCACGAGCGCCGCGTCGAGCTGCGCTTCCTGCGCTCGCCGGTGGAGATCCTCGGCGAGGGTGAAGACGGCCCGGTGACCGGCGTGCGCGTGGTCAAGAACCGCATCGCGGCCGACGCCTCCGGCCGGCTGCGCGCCGTGCCCACCGGCGAGGAGGAGGTCATCGCCTGCGGCCTCGTCCTGCGCTCGATCGGCTATCGCGGCGTCCCGCTGGCCGGCATCCCGTTCGACGAGCGCCGCGGCCTCATCCGCAACGACGACGGCCGGGTGACCGGTGAGGACGGCGCGTTCCAGTGCGGCGAGTACGTCGTCGGCTGGGTCAAGCGCGGGCCGTCCGGCGTCATCGGCACCAACAAGAAGGACGCGGCCGACACCGTCGCCCGCATCCTCGAGGACCGCGAGGCGGGCACGCTGAACGCCCCGGCCGACGCGGACGCCGACAGCTGCGCCGAGTGGCTGGCCGAGCAGTGCCCGCACCTGATCACCTGGGAGGGCTGGCGGGCCATCGACGAGCACGAGACCGGGCTCGGCGCCCCGCAGGGCCGCCCGCGCGTCAAGCTGGTCCGCACGGGCGAGATGTTCGACGTCGCCAACGCCGCGCTGCAGCGGCGTTGAAGACTGCGCGGCGCCGGCGCGGGAGGCGCGCCGGCGCCAGCGATCGGAACCCCCCCGACAACCGGGCCGAAGTCGCGCCCGCGACGCTAAACGCCGCTCGACCCGCCCGCCATGGGCAGCCGTCAGGACTTCTTTCGACGACTGTTCAATCGTGTACCGGCGCCCGCGTCTCCGATACCCGCGCCGACCGCGTCGAACTGGCCGCGCGGCTGGGCTTCACCCCGCTGCCGGACGATCTCGGGCCCGACGACGTCGACGTGGCCGTCTTGTGCGCCGGGGGCGAGGCGGCGCTCGCCGCCGCGCTGGCGGGCGGGCGAGGCCGTCCGCGCGCTCGCCGCGCCCGGCAGCATGAAGGTGCTCGTGACGCCCTAGGTACGCGCGTGGACGACGGCGCTCACGGTCTCGCCGGCCAGCGCGACCAGCTCGAGGTCGTGCACGTCGTAGAGC
>JAICUS010000230.1 GCA_025935735.1 Solirubrobacteraceae bacterium
CGGCAGCGGACGCGAGCGCAGGGGCACGACCCGCCGCCACGGCGCGGCGCGTACCCCTGCGCGCGGCGGCACCGCTCGCCGCCTGGACGCCCTGGCTGGCCGCGGCCGGCGTGGTCGTCTGCGCCGGCGCGGTGGTCATCGTCGCTTCCGGTGCGAGGAGCGACGCCGCGTTCGGGCGCGGCCTGCTCGAGCTGCTGATCGTCGGCGTGCCGATCGCCGTCGGGCTGTACGCGGTGCAGGCGCCGGAGAACACGAAGTTCGGGATCGTCCTGCTGGGCATCGGCTTCGCGTGGTCGCTGACCGCGTTCGCCGAGACCTCTTCGCCCCTGCTGTCCTCGATCGGGCGCGTCTCCACCTGGGTGATGTTCCCGTGCGTGGTCTACCTGCTGCTGGCGTTTCCCGCCGGCCGCATCGCGCGCGGCCCCGACCGCCTGGTCTTCCTCGGGGTCACCGCGGTCCTGCTGTTCCTGTTCATCGGGACGGCGCCGCTCGTGGCGGCGTTCCCACCGAAGACCCTGTGGTCGAGCTGCACCACCGACTGCCCGCCCAACGCGTTCTTCGTGCTCGACCGGCAGCCGGCCTTCCTGACCCAGCTGGTCCTGGTCCGCGAGTGGCTCGTCGAGCTGCTGTGGATCGGCCTGTTCGCCTCGATGCTGCGGCGCTGGCGCGCGGCCTCGCCGCTGCAGCGCCACGCCGTCGCACCGGCGTTCGTCGCCGGGACGCTGCTCGGCCTCTCGCACTACGCCCACATCACGGCCCGCCAGCTCGGCGCCCCGACCGACTTCGTGGTCGCGCTGTCCTCGGCGTGGACCTTCTGCATCGTCGCCGTGTGCGCGGCCTTCCTGTTCGGTCTCGTCTGGCGCCGGATGCTGATGGCCGACACGCTCGCCCAGCTCGGCGCCGCGCTGCGCGCCGGCGACGGCTCGCACGAGGTGCGCGACGCGCTGGCCACCGCGCTGCACGACTCGACCACCGAGCTGCTGTTCCGCGACCGCGACCCGGGAGCGTGGCACGACGCGGCCGGCCGCCGGGTGGACTGGCCGCGGCCCCTGCCGCCCGGGCGCGCCGTGACGACCATCGGCACGGACCGCGACCCCCAGACGGTCGCACTCGTGCACGACGCCGCGCTGCGAGACGATCGCCGCCTGCTCGACGGCGTGAGCGGCCTGGTGCTGGCCGGCTGGCGGGACGAGCAGCTACGCTCCGACCTCAACGAGGCCATGCAGGGCCTCGAGGACTCCCGCCGGCGCATCGCCGCGGCCGCGGATCTCGAACGCGTGCGGATCCAGCGCGATCTCCACGACGGCGCGCAACAGCGCCTGATCGCCCTGCGCATCCGCCTCACGCTGGCCGAGGAGCAGCTCGTGAGCGATCCCACGGCCGGCCTCGCCGCCGTGCGCGAGATCGGCTTCGAGGCCGATCGGGCGCTCGAGGAGCTGCGCTCGTTCGCCCACGGCGTCTACCCCGCGACGCTCATCGATCTCGGCCTGCGGGACGCACTGCGGTCGATCGCGGCTCAGGCGCCGCTACCCGTCCGCGTCGCCGCCGAGGGCGTGACCCGCCATCCCATCGAGATCGAGAGCGCGGTCTACTTCACGTGCGCGGAAGCGGTCCAGAACGCGATCAAGCACGCGCACGGCGCCACCGGCCTGTGGATCGCGCTCACCCAGACCGCCACCGAGCTGCGCTTCGAGGTCCGCGACGACGGACCGGGCTTCTGGCCGGGCACCGGCGCCGGGCGCGGCCTGCGCAACATGCGCGATCGCATCGAGGCGATCGACGGGACCCTGGTCGTCGACGCGCTGCTGGGACACGGCACCCGCATCTCCGGCGCGGTCGGCCTGTCGCCCAACCGGTAGGCCGCCGTGGCGGCCATCGCTCAGACCTCCTCGAGGGTCGGCGCGGCCGGGGCGCGCTCGGCGTCGCGCAGCTGCGCGGCGACCCGCTGGACGAAGCGGTCGACGGCCCGGGCGAGCTCCGGCGTCTCCAGGGCCCGGCACGCGAGCCCGTCGACCCGGGAGCGCACGCGCTGACGGACGAGCGCGCCGTCGCGGGCCAGCATGTGCACCCCCGGCAGCCTGCCGGCCACCCTCAGGGGCAGGCGCAGGGCGTCGAACGCGGCGGCGCCGAGCGCCAGCGCGGCATCACCGAGATCCGGGCGGGCGGTGTCCATGCGCGCATGCTCCGTCCGCGGGCGGGCGGCGGCCTCATCCGGTTCGGATGACCGCGCGCGCACCACCGGCACTTGGGATGCGCGCGCCCTGGCGGGTGCCGCGCCGCGCCGGGAGACTCGGCGCGACACCCCCTCGGAAGGGAGCACCGCATGTGCCGTTGGATGGCGTGGCTGGGCCAGTCGGTGACCATCGACGAGCTGTTGTTCAAGACCAGGCACGGGATCGTCGACCAGAGCCTGCACGCCCGCATGGGCGCGGAGCCGACCAACGGCGACGGGTTCGGGCTGGGCTGGTACGGGTCCCGCGAGGTGCCCGGCGTCTACCACAGCGTCTCGCCCGCCTGGTCGGATACCAACCTGCGCGAGCTCGCGGCGCAGATCCAGTCCCGGCTGTTCCTCGCGCACGTGCGCGCGGCGATCGGCTCGCCGGTCCAGCAGACAAACTGCCACCCGTTCCGCCACGGCCGCTGGCTGTTCGTCCACAACGGCTACCTGGGCGGCTTCCACGCCACGCGGCGCGAGCTCCTGTTCGCCGTCGACCCGTCGCTGTTCCCCGAGCTGCGCGGCTCGACCGACACCGAGGTGGTGTTCCACCTGGCGCTCACGTTCGGCCTCGAGGAGGATCCCGTGCGCGCGCTGGAGCTCACGGTCGGGCTGATCGAGGCCGCCGCGCACCCGCACGGGATCAAGGACGCGGTCCAGGGGACGTTCTGCGCCACGGACGGCACGAGCCTGTGGGCGGTGCGCTACGCCAGCGGCGGGCACCGGCCGCGGACGCTGTTCGCCTCCACGGACGTCGAGGCCATCCACCGCCTCTATCCCGAGGACGCGCGGCTCTCCCGGCTGTGCGACGACGACCGGCTGGTGGTCTCGGAGCCCGTGTCCGATCTGCCGGGGCTCTGGCAGGAGATCCCGCCGTCGACCGCGGCGCGCGTGGAGCACGGCGGCGTCCTCGAGGAGCGGCCGTTCCGCCCGCAGGCGCCGGTCACGGTCACGGCCTTCCAGGGACTGCCGACCGGCGCCCGCGGCTGACGCAGGCGCCGGCCGGTCGCGTCAGTGCCAGTCCGACAGCGAGTGACGGTCGCGGCCGCCGTAGGCCAGCAGGCCGTAGATGACGATCACGTCGACGAAGAACATGAGGATCGAGCGTGCCGGGAACGCCGGCAGCGCGAAGAACTGCACGATCATGTTCAGCGCGGCGGCGAGCACGCCGAGCCAGCGGCCCCACTCGGTGGCGGCCCAGACGGCGAACGCCACCACGGCCTGGACGACCCCGGTGACGATCAGGATCCAGCCCCAGGTGTTGAGGTCGCCGAGCACGTACTCGGCGCCGCGCACGAAGACCTTCGAGTTGCCCACCGCGGCGATGCCGTAGATGAAGTTGAGCGTGCCGGCCAGCGCCAGCATGCTGCCCGCGAACACGATCCAGCCGCGCCCCGGGTCGACGTCGTAGGTCGAGGGGTCTATCGCCTGGGTCATGTCAGCCCCGGTCCCCGGCGCCGTAGGCCACCAGCGCGTACATCACGAGGATGTCGAGCGCGAACAGGCTGAGCGCCCACAGCGGGTAGGCGGGCATGAACATCAACTGCGCGATCGCGTTCAGGCCGGCGATGGCCACGCCCGCCCAGCGGAAGCCGCGCCACTCGAGCACGATGCCCAGCACGACGAGCACCTGGATGGCCGCGATGACGATGAGGATCCAGCCCCAGGTGTTGAGGTCGCCGAACACGTACTCGGCGCCGCGCACGTAGAACTTCGAGCTCGAGACCGCCGCGACGCCGTCGATGAAGTTCATCGCGGCGATGAGTCCCAGCATCACGGCGGCGAACAGGAACCAGCCGGTGCCCTCGTCCGAGTAGGCCGCCGGCTGGGCGGTCTGGTACTGGCGCACCGTGGGCCGCGCGTGCGCGGGATCGGTGGTACTCATGGGTCAGCCTCCTTCTAGGCGACGATCCGCATCTCGCGGCTGGTGTTGTTCAGGCGCCGGCCGCCGTCTGCGGTGGCCACCACGATGTCCTCGATCCGCACGCCGAAGCGGCCGGGCAGGTAGATCCCCGGCTCGATCGAGAAGCACATGCCGGGCTCGATCGGCCGGGTCTCGCCCTCGATCATGTAGGGCGGCTCGTGCGTGGTCTGGCCGATGCCGTGGCCGACGCGGTGGATGAAGTACTCGCCGTAGCCGGCGTCGGCGATGACCTTGCGCGCGGCGCGGTCGACCTCCTGGCACGGCACGCCCGGCCGCACCGCGTCGAAGCCGGCCTGCTGCGCGCGGCGGACGATCTCGAACACCTCGCGCTCCTCGTCGGTCGCCTCGCCCACGTGCACGGTGCGGGTGGTGTCGGAGCCGTAGCCGTCCCTGATCCCGCCGAAGTCGAGGACGACCATGTCGCCCTCCTCGATCGTGCGGTCGCTCATCTCGTGATGCGGGTTGGCGCCGTTCGGGCCCGAGCCGACGACGGTGAAGTCGACCTGCGAGTGGCCGTGCTTCTCCAGCAGGGCCGTCAGGTCGGCGGCGATGTCCGCCTCCGTGCGGCCGGCGAAGCGCACCTTGACGATCTCCTCGAGGCTGGCGTCGGCCGCCTCGCCCGCCTCGGCCAGCCGCGCGATCTCGTCCGGCCCCTTGACCGCGCGCAGCATGGGAAGCGCGTCGGTCATCGAGACGTAGCGCGACCCGGGCAGCGTGCGCTGCAGGCCGAGCAGGTGCATCGCCCAGGCGGGGTCGGAGATCGCGTAGCGGCCGTCCGCGTCCAGCAGGCGCGCGGCCGCGGCGTACGGATCCTCGCCGTCGGTCCAGTCGCTGAGCTCGAGCGCGCCGGCGGCGGGTGCGGCCTCGGCGTCCGGGCGCTCGAGGATCGGCGCGATCAGCGCCGGCCGGCGGCCGGGGTGGAGCGCCAGCAGCGTGATCCGCTCGGTGATGGCGATCGGCGCGTAGCCGGTGAGGTAGACGAGGTCGGGTCCGGGCGTGACCAGCACGCCGGTCAGCCCCGCGTCCGCCGCCTGCGCCGCGGCGTGCTCCATGCGCCGGGCGAAGTCGCCGGCGGTGAACGGCCGCGTCATCGCGCCGCCCCCGCGTACTTCTCCAGGAACAGGGCCTCGGCCAGCGCCAGGTGCTCGATCTCCGAGGGATCGACGCTCTCGTTGGGCGCGTGGATGAGGCAGCGCGGCTCCTCGACGCCCATGAGCATGATCTCGGCGTCCGGGAACGTCTCGGCGAACACGTTGCACAGCGGGATCGACCCGCCCTGGCCCTCGGTCGTCTGCTCGTGCCCGTAGGCCTGCTGCATCGCGGCGTGCATCGCCTCGTAGCCGGGGCCCGACAGCGACCCGACGAACGGGTCGCCCACCGCCACGCGCTCGATGGTGCAGCGCAGGCCCCACGGCACGCGCCGGCGAAGGTGCTCGACCAGCGCGTCCTGCGCCTCGCGCCCGCCGATCCCGTTCGGGATCCGCAGGCTGACCCTCGCCGCCGCGGACGCCTGGATCGCGGCCGAGGAGCCGATCACCGGCGGGACGTCGATGCCCAGCACGGTGGCCGACAGGCGCGACCACAGCATGTCCGACACCGAGCCGTCGCCCATCAGCTCGACGCCGTCGAGCACGTTGGCGTCGGCCCGGAACTGCTCGGCCGGGTATTCGGCGCCGGCCCAGCGGCCGTCGTCGGCCAGCCCGTCGATCGTGGTGTTGCCGTGCTCGTCGTGCAGCGTGGCCAGCAGCTGGATGAGCCCGAGCACCGGGTCGGGCGCCGGGCCGCCGAACATGCCGGAGTGCATCGCGCTGCCCAGCGCCTCGAGCTTGACGTCGACGCTGGTCATCCCGCGCAGCGTGGTGGTGAGCGTGGGGATCCCGACGGCGAAGTTGCCCGTGTCGCAGACCAGGATCGTGTCCGCGCGCAGCAGGTCGGCGTTCTCGGGCACGAACGCCTCCAGGCCGCCGGTCCCCTGTTCCTCGGAGCCCTCGCAGATCAGCTTCACGTTGCACGGCAGGCCGCCGTTGGCCCGCAGGGCCCGCAGCGCCGTGAGATGCATGACGATGTTGCCTTTGCAGTCGGCCGAGCCGCGGCCGTACCAGCGGCCGTCGCGCTCGGTGAGCTCGAACACGGGCGAGCGCCACGCGTCCTCGCCCAGCGGCGGCTGCACGTCGTAGTGGCAGTAGAGGAGCACGGTGGGCCCGCCGTTGACGTCGGCGTGCCCGTGTACGCACTTCGAGCCGTCCGGCGTGACCGACGTGGCGACGTCGGCCAGGCCCTCGGCGGCGAACGCCTCGGCCACCCACTCGGCGGCCCGCTCGCACTCCTCGGGCGGGTACTGCTTCGGGTCGGCAACGGACCGGAAGGCCACCAGCTCCGCCAGGTCGGATCGGGCGCGGGGCATGAGGTCTCGCACGGCCTGCCGGAGGTCGTCACGCGGCATGCGGGCTCCTTGGGGTCGGGATCGTGTGCAGGCTCGCCGTGGCGGCCGCGGCGAGGTCGATCGCCTGCGGCGCGCGGGCGCGGTGGCGGCGCAGGAAGACCACGAGCCCGATGCCGCAGGCGCACCAGATGGCCATCATCAGCGACGCGGCGCCGAGCCCGGAGGCGAGCGCGGCGGACTTGCTCTCGCCGTCGGCCAGGTGGTTGTTCGCCACCGCGTTGTTGATCATCGCGGCGGCGGCCACGGCGACCGAGCCGCCGATGTAGCGGGCCATGTTGGAGATGCCGGAGGCCTGGCCGACCTGGTCGGCCGGCACGGCCGCGGTCGAGCCCGAGGATGCCGGCCCGTTGGCGATCCCGAGACCGATCGCCAGCCCGACCAGCGGGCCCACGAAGGCCGCGTACTCCCAGGAGGCCTTCACGAACGCCAGCACGGCGAAGCCGGCGGCGCCCAGCAAGAAGCCCAGCGCGATCGCGCGGCCGCCGCCGAACTTGGCGGCCAGCGGCGCGATCAGCGGCGTGATGGCGATCATCCCGGCGGCCGCCGGCAGCGTGGCCAGGCCGGCCTCGAGCGCGCTCATGTCAAGCCCCGCCGGGTTCTGGAAGTACAGGCTCAGCAGGTACATCAGCGCGTTGATCGTGCCCGCGACGATGAGGATGGCCAGCGTCGCGCCGACGAGGACGCGGTTGCGCAGCAGCTTCAGGTCCACGAGCGGCGCGGCCACGCGCTTCTCCACGAGCACGAACGCCACCGTGGCCGCGGCCCCGAGCGCCAGCGAGCCCAGCGTGGCCGCCGAGGCCCAGCCCCAGTCGTTGCCCTTGCTCAGCGCGAGCACGATCGGGGCCAGCGCGAGCGCGATCAGGAACGTCCCGGCGAGGTCGATCGAGCGCGACCGCTGCGGATCGCGCGACTCCTGCACCGTGGCGATGGTCAGCGGCACGCAAGCGACCGCGATCGCCGCGTCGATCCAGAACAGCCCCTGCCAGCCGGTCGTCTCGACGAGCACGCCGCCGACCAGCGGGCCCGCCGCGGCGCCGGCCGCCGAGGCGGCGCCCCACAGGGTGATCGCCTTCAGCTGCCCGGTGCCGGATGAGGCCACCGACAGCAGGCTCATCCCGCAGGCCAGGATGGTCGCGCCGGCCGCGCCCTGGATCATCCGCCCGCCCACCACGCCGGCGGCGCCGGTGGACAGGGCGATCAGCGCGCACGACCCGACGAACAGCGCCAGCCCGGCCAGGAACACCTTGCGGCGGCCCAGCACGTCGCCCAGCGCGCCGGAGGTGACGATCACCGCGGCGCCGACCAGCGAGTAGCCGGTCACCGCCCACTGCAGCTGCGCGACCGGGGCGTTGACGTCCTGGCTGATCGAGGGCAGCAGGATGGTCACCGCCGACGTGTTCGCGTTGACCACGAAGGCGGAGACGCACGCGGCGGCGAGCACGCCGCCGGCCGCCCGGCGGCCCGGCCCGGCGGCCTGGGCGGCCGGGCCGGAGGGCGCCTGCTGGACCTTCGACATCAGCCCTTCACGGTGTCGTCGGTCTTGAGCTCGTCGAACTTGTCACGGAACGACGGGACCTTGTCCGGGCAGTACGTCTGCAGGATCAGCAGCTCGCCCTGGAGGACGTTGCGCGGGGCGATCACCGGCCGCTGGCCGACGAAGCTCGCGCCGTTGGAGAGCTGGCTGTAGAGCAGCCCGCGGCCCAGCGCGCTGCCCGGGTCGTGGCACACGTAGCCGCCGTCGTCGCCGAGCTGGCGGATGATCGTCTCCTGGCTGGCGGGCACCGCCAGCCCGGCCGCCTGGAACTTCTGGGTCAACTGCGCGGCCTTCTGCTGCGCCTGCTCGGTGCTTTTCCGTGCGTTGAACGTGATCAGCCCGATCACGCAGAGGACGAGCAGTCCGATGCCGATGGCCCAGTACAGGACGCTGTGGTTCTCCTTCACCTCCGCCTCGGTGGGCGGCGGCGCCGTCGCGGTCATGACTCGGCCTCCGTCTCGGCGAGCTTCCAGCTGGGTTTGCGGAACTTCAGGAACAGCCAGGCGGGCAGGATGCCGATCACCCCCGTGCCGGTGAAGATCAGCGCCACGTAGGCGGCCGTGCTGCCGTTCTCGAACTGCGACGGCGGCACGAAGCCGATGACGAACGCGGCGGCC
>JAICUS010000811.1 GCA_025935735.1 Solirubrobacteraceae bacterium
CCACCCGTACGCGGCGTTCATGAACACGCCGTCGGTGGTGTCCATCAGGCACATGCCGGCCGCGAACAGGATCGGCAGCACCAGGATCGCGTAGAACGGCAGGTTGAACGCGGCGGCGCCGCCGGCAAGCACGAGCAGGCCGATCTCGGTCGCGGTGTCGAAGCCCAGCCCGAACAGCACGCCGATCGGGTAGATGTGCCAGGCCTTGCGGACGGACTTCGTGAGCCCGCCGAGGAACCGGTTCATGAAGCCGCGCTTGTTCAGGTGGTCCTCGAGCTGGGCCTCGTCGTACCGGCCGGTGCGCATCTCCCGGAACACTTTGAGGATCCCGACCAGCACGACCAGGTTGAGGATCCCGAGCACCCAGAGGAAGACGCCGGAGACCGACGCGCCCACGACGCCGGTGACCGAGTGCAGCTCGGAGTCGTCGCTCTCCACCTGGCCGGCCAGCGCCTTGACCCCGGCCGAGAGCAGGAACGCCAGCGCGAACACGATCGTGGAGTGGCCGAGGGAGAACCAGAACCCGACCGAGAGCGGCTTGCGGATCTCGGCGCGGGCGACGCCGGCCGCCTCCTTCTCGGCGTTGTCGGCCATCAGCTTCCGCGTGGTGTTGTCGACGGCCGCGATGTGATCCGCGTCGAACGCGTGCCGAAGCCCGAACGTGTACGCGAGGATGCCGACGCCGATCGAGAAGACCGGATGGTCGCCGCCGAGATGGTAGTGGTTCGGCACCACGAAGCCGAGCAGGACGCCGAAGCCGACGACGTGCAGCAGGATGATGAAGCCGTACATTCCGCCCAGTGAGGTCCAGTCGCGCCGGGTCAAGCTGCCGTGAAACCGGGCGAATCGCGAGGCGTCCACGTCCGTGGTGCTGTCGCTCACCGGCCGGACCTCCTTCTCTGGGGGCCGTCGTGGTCAGACCTTCGTAACCCTCGTATATCAATACGCGGGTTGCAAGCCCGGCGCGGCCTGGCGCAGGACGGGTCCGACATGCGGCGCTCAGAAGCCGGCCGGGAGCAGGATCCCGAACCGCGCGCAGAGCAACGGCACGTCGTGCAGGTCGTTCGGACGTGGCGCGTCGCCGGTTCGCCAGCGGACGGCCCACTCGGGCGACTCGCACCGGACGTCGGTGCCGGCGATGCTCCCCCGGCCGGCCAGCGCCTCGACCGGGAACGTGTACGGGTCGAGCACGGAGCCGTAGTGGATCTGCCCGTCCCGGCGCGGTTCGTACAGGTGCAGGTCGACGCGGCGGTGCTCGCCGTCGTGCAGGACGAAGTTCCACGGCCGGTCGCCGGGCCACGGGAAGATCCGGTCGACGCCGCGCCCGGCGAACGCCTTGAACAGCCGCTCCAGGTCGGCAGCCCGTACCCACAGGTCGAGGTCGGCATGCTGCCGCGTCTGCGCGCCCAGCAGCGCGTCCACCGCCCACCCGCCGCCGACGCAGGCGTCCACACCGTGCTGCGCCAGCGCGGCGAGCAGCCCGGTCGCGTCGGTCGCGGTCATCACGTATTCCCTCATGCGTACGGGGGGACGAGCGCGACGCGGAGACGGTCGCGCAGCAGGCGCATGTCGGCGTGGTCCTTCCCGCTCGGTGGGTAGCCGACGTGGGCGCGGACCTGGGTCGGCGCGTCCACGCAGTGCACGGCGCGGCCGCCGACGGTCCTCGGTGAGCAGGTCGAGGACGGCGAGCACGTTCTCGCGACGAGTCGGCACCGCGCGACGCTACCGGCGGTCGGGGACAATTCGTCCCCGATGGCGCCGGTGGTGTGGGTCGGTGGAGCGCCGGCCGCGGGCACGTCGCTCGTCTGCGAGTGCGGGGATCCTGGCTGCGAACGGCTGGTCCGGCGGCGGATCGCGGACTACCGCTCACCCTGCCTGGCCGAGCACTGAGTCAGCGGAGGATGACCGGGATGCGGCGGTCGGTCGTGTCGAGCACGTACTGCGCGGACGGGACGGCGTGGAACAGGCGGTGCGCCGCGGGAGCGGTGACGTCGGCGAGCGTCCACTCCTGCGCGCCGAACTCGACCGAGCGGCGGGCGTAGACGGCCAGCGCGCGGTCCCGGTCCGGGCCGTGCAGCTCGCTCGCCTCGGCGTCGAGGTACACGGCC
>JAICUS010000459.1 GCA_025935735.1 Solirubrobacteraceae bacterium
CGCCCTGGCGCTGCTGCTGGGCCTGATGGCCGTCGAGGTCGTGGCCGGCGTGCTCGCCCACTCCCTGGCGCTGCTCTCGGACGCCGCGCACATGCTCACGGACGCGGGCGCCCTCGCGCTGGCGCTGGTGGCGCTGCGGCTGGCGGCGCGGCCGGCGAAGGGCGCGCTGACCTACGGACTCAAGCGCACGGAGATCCTCTCGGCGCAGTTCAACGGCGCGACCCTGCTCGTGCTGGGGCTGCTGATCGTCTTCGAGGGCATCCGGCGGCTGGTCGAGCCGCCCGCCGTCGAGGGGCTCGTGGTGACGGTCGTCGCGCTGGTGGGCGTGGCGGTGAACCTGGTCGCCACCTGGGTCCTGCACGGCGCGGACCGGCGCTCGCTGAACGTCGAGGGCGCGTTCCAGCACGTGCTGACGGACCTGGTGGCGTTCATCGCCACGGCGGTCGCGGGCCTGGTGATCCTGCTGACCGGCTGGCACCGGGCGGACGGCGTGGCCTCGCTGTTCATCGCCGCGGTGATGCTGCGCGCGGCCTGGGGGCTGCTGCGCGAGTCGGGGCGGATCTTCCTCGAGGCCGCGCCGCGCGGCGTGGACGTCGAGGCGATCGGCCGCGCGATGGTCGGCGTGTCCGGCGTCCAGGAGGTGCACGACCTGCACGTCTGGGAGGTCACGTCCGGCTTCCCGGCGCTGTCCGCGCACGTGCTGGTGGGCCAGGCCGACGACTGCCACGAGGCGCGCGCGGCGCTCGAGCGGCTCCTGCACGACGACTTCGCGATCGAGCACACGACGCTCCAGGTGGAGCACGAGGCGGCGCTGCTGCAGATCGAGGGCGCGCAGCCGCGCGGCACCCGCCGGGGTCAGACCCCTTGAGTCGGCCCCACTCAAGGGGTCTGACCCCGGTCAGCGCGGGAGGAACAGCAGCGCGGTCGAGACCGGCCGGCCGCCGGGCTCGGGCAGCTCGTAGCCGCCGCGCGGGCGGTTGCGCAGCCGCCCGCCGGAGACGAGCGACGTCGAGCCGCCGCCGTCCAGGTTGAGCGCCGTGTGGCAGTCCAGCGCGGCCATCAGCGCGGCGAGCTCCTCCAGCGTCAGCCCGGCGTCGTGGCGCGAGCGGCCGTCGCAGGCGACCGCGTAGAAGCGCCCGTCGGCCAGGCCGAGCGCCGCCCGCGGATGGCGGCCGTCGCTGATGTCGGAGTCGAACTGGTGCGCGCCGGCGCGGAAGCCCTCCGGGTCGTGCTCGCGGCGGTAGACGGGCTGGGCGTCGCGGACGAGCAGCGGGCCGGCCTGCAGGAGGTCGCCGCGGGGCGCCGGCGGCAGCGCGTCGCGGGCGGCGATGGTGGCCGTCCCGCCCTGCACGTGCAGGCACGCCCGGCTCGTGTGCCAGGGCGCGGCGAACGGCACGTGGCGGCGCGCGACGCCGCGGGTGCGGACCTCGCCCAGCGGCAGCCCGTCCGGCCGCACGAAGAAGCCGCCGACGAGCGCCTCCTCGACGCCGCGGGCGGCACACCACGGCTCGAGCTTCGCCTGGCCGCGGAGCACGGCCACGCGGATCTCGGTCCGGGACGCGGCGTAGGCGGCGACGTGGATCGTCGTGCGCGTGCCGTCGGCCAGCGTCAGGCGCGCCCGGCGGGCGGCGCCGGCGCGCGGCGGGCGCAGCGGCTCGGCGGAGGCGAAGGCCATGTCCGCAGCATGGTCCGCTCTCGCGCGGACGTTGTGAACAATCCGACGGCTAGGTTTCGCCGCCGAGCCGCGCCTCTTGGCGGGTCGGCTCGAACAGCTCGACCGGGTTGCCGGACGGATCCTCGACGAGGATCTGCTTGCCGCCGACGCCGGTCACGATCTCGTTGCGGAACGCCGCGCCGGCGTGCTTGAGGTCGGCCACGATCGCCTCGAGGTCGTCCACCTGCAGCTGGAAGCGGTTCCAGCCGCCGGGGCTGGGCATCGTCCCGTCCGGCATCGCCTGCCCGCCGCCGCCGGCGCCGCTGGGCGCGCTGAGCACGAGCCGCAGGTCCCCGCGGCTGAGCATGGCGAACGTGGGCGCCGGGTGCATCACCTCGGTGAAGCCCAGCCGGCCGCAGTAGAAGGCGATCGCCGTGTCGACGTCGTCGACGATGTAGCGCACGCTGACGGAGGCCATGCCTGATGTGTACCACCGCGACGGCGGGGGTAGCGGTCACCGCGTGAAGCTGCTGGTCGTCACGCCCGAGCCGGTCGACGCGGCCCTGCTGCGCTCGGCGCTGGGCGACGAGGTGCGCGGCGCCGAGGTGCTCGTCGTCTCGCCCGCGTCCAACCGCTCGAAGATGGCGTTCTGGATGTCGGACTCCGACGAGGCGATCGGGGAGGCCGAGACCGCGCAGGTCGACACCGTCGAGCGCCTCGAGGAGGAGGGCGTCGACGCCGCCGGCCAGACCGGCGAGTCCGAGCCGGCGCAGGCGATCGACGACGCTCTGGCAACATTCCCCGCCGACCGGATCGTGATCTTCTCTCACCCGGAGGGCGACCGCGACTATCGCGAGGACGAGGGTCTGGCGGACGCCGAGTCGCGCTGGAACGTCCCCGTCACCCACGCCCTGATCTCGCGCTGACCGCCGCCTACCGCCGCGGGGGCGCCGACCTGCCGTTCGCCGACTTCCGCGCCGCGCACGGGATCGGCTTGGAGGGCTACTACTGGCGCTTCGCCGGCGATGGCTGGAGCGTCGCCGCGATCTGCGGCCTGTGCCGCGACGCCCGCGGCGCCTCCTGGGCGATGGTCACGCTCGCCGCTGAGCCGGGCGGGTTCGCCCGCACCGAGATCCTCGACCTCGCCTGGGGAGACCCGCGCGGGCTCGGCGTGGTGGCCGGCAGCGAAGGCGCCGCGACACGGGTCGGCGTGGCCGCGGGCGGCGGAGCCGGCAGCGCGCTCGCCGCCGCGGCGAGCGGCCCGGGGCTGGTGGCGGACGCGCAGCGGCTCGACGTCGACCTCGGCCCGGACGCCCGCCTGCACGCCCGCTTCTCGGGGTTGCGCGAGTGGCCGCGCCGGGCCTGGGGCGCGCTCGGCCCAGCCCACCTCGTCCCCGGGCTCGGCCAGTACTGGACGCCGCACCTGCTCGGCGCGCGGGTGACCGGCGAGGCGCTCGGCCGCCCGCTCGACGGCTGCACGGTCTACGCGGAGAAGAACTGGGGAGCGGCGTTCGCGGCGCACTGGTGGTGGGGGCAGGCGTCGTTCGGCGCCGACGCGGGGGTCGCGTTCGCGGGCGGCCGGGTGCACGGGGTCGCGCCCACCGCGGTCGTCGTCTGGAGCCCGCGCGGGCTGGTGCGGCTCGCCCCGCCGCTCGCCCGCGTGGTCGCCAGCGCCGGCGGCGGCGAGTGGCGCATCCGCGCCCGGACGCCTTTGACCTGGGTGGACGTCGAGGGCTCCGTCTCCGGGCCGGGGTTGCGGCTGCCCGTCCCATTGCCCGATTCGCGCGCGCTCGAGGTGCGCTCTTCGCATCACCTGCTCGGGCGGTTGCGCGTGTCGGTGCGGCGCGGGCGCGGGTTCTGGCTGCGCGAGGAGTCGTCGGCCGCGGCATTGGAGGACGGCCGTGCCGAGCTCGGCGAACTGCTTGCTGGGTAGGGCGGAGGTCCCTTCGGGGCGCCGCGATGAGCGCCAGCGCGCGGCGGCGGGCCGACCTCTCCCCTACCCAGCCGCAGTTCGCCGAGCCCGCCCCCGCCGCTACGACTCTGCCCGCGCCACCGCCAGCGCGAGCGGCTCCGCGCCGACCAGCCGCTCGAACGGCGACACCACGGCCCACGTGGCCCGCAGGCGCAGCCGGGCGTGGGTGTCGACGGGCTCGATGCGCGCCTCCGAGCACAGCGTCGCCTCCCCGTCGTCGCCCGGCTCGACCCAGTGGGCGAACGCGACGCGGACCGTGCCCGGCTCGTCCCAGGAGGCGAACTCGGACGCGCCCGACAGGGACGGATAGTCCCGGGACAGGGTCCAGATGCGGCCGCAGAGCCCGGAGAGCAGGCGGTGATCGCCCTCGTCGAGCACGCAGAACGGGTAGTCGCGGAACAGCTGGTGGTAGGTCATGCCCGGCGACAGGCCCGGGATGCGCCAGCGGACCAGGCGGCCGAGGCTGCGGGTGTCGGACAGCCGGACGCCGCGGGCCGCCTCCCACAGCTCCTCGGCCGACGCCCGGGCCGCGCGGCGGTGGCGCGTCCGGATCGACGGCGCGGGCAGCCAGTCGTCGAGGGGCGCGCTCATGGGCTTATCGTGCCCTGTCGGTGGGACTGATCCAGCACAAGCGGGAGGCGTACTGGTTCTACCGGTTCCTCTCGCTCGGCTACGACCGCTGGGTCAACCCGCTGTTCTGGACGCCGGAGATGCGCGCTCAGGCGCTGCAAGAAGCCAGGCTCGACGACGCCGACCTGACCGTGGTCGACGTCGGCGCGGGGACCGGGTTCACCACGGCGGGCATCGTGGCGCGCATAGACGCCGCCAACGTGACGATGCTCGACCAGAGCCCGCACCAGCTCGCCCGCAGCCGCGCCAAGCCTGAGCTGGAGCCCTGCACGCGCGTAACGGGCGACGCCGAGAGCCTGCCGTTCGGCACCGACAGCTTCGACCGCTACGTGTCGGCCGGCTCGATCGAGTACTGGCCCGACCCCGAGCGCGGCGTGACGGAGGCCTACCGGGTCACCAAGCCCGGAGGGACCGCGCTGCTGATCGGCCCCGTGCGGCCCGCGAACCGCGTGGCCCGCGCGCTCGCGCGGGCCTGGATGCTCTTCCCGCCGGCGCAGGAGTACGAGCGCTGGTTCACCGCCGCCGGGTTCGCGGACGTCAAGCTCACGAAGCTGGCGCCGCGCTGGTACCGCAACGAGCACGTCCCGTACGCGATCGCGGTCAGCGGCACCAAGCCCCGCCCCGGGCCGAGCCCGGCGCAGCTGCCCCCGCGCGCGGACCCGCCCGCCGGCCCGCTGCGCTTCGCCGTCCGATTCGTGCTCGGCTCCGCCGCCGGCGCGGCGTTCGTGCCGATCGCCGCCGTCCTGTCGCTCAGAGCCCGCCGTGGCCGCCGCCATTGAGCC
>JAICUS010000556.1 GCA_025935735.1 Solirubrobacteraceae bacterium
CCCCGCGGCCGGCGCCCGGCCAGCGAGTCGCGGTGCGGCAGCCGGTGGCGGCGCGGGCCCGCGGAGCGCGGCGCCCGGCGGGGCGGATGCGGCGGGCCGTCGTGCCCGGCACCGGCCAGCAGCTGCGCCAGCAGGATCGTCAGCAGCACGTTGCGGGCGGCCTCGGCATGCGGCCCGCGCGCGCCGGACGCGCGCAGAGCGAGCAGCCAGAGGTCGCGCTCCGGCGTGGCGGTCAGCCCTTGGTCGCGCCGGGCACGCGGCGGGGCTGCTCGTGCTCGGACACCGACGGCAGCGGCCGGACGCCGTCCTGCTCGGGCGTGCCGCGCACCTCGCCCGTGAACCCGAGGCGCTCCAGCCGGGCGATCTCGCCCTCGCCCAGCACGCGGGCCGGGTCGCCGGGCGGCAGGTCGCGGATCAGCTTGCGGATGCGGTTGCGCAGCTGGAAGGCGAAGTGCGGCGTCGAGGATCCCATCAGCTGGCGTACGTCGTCCACGGTCACCGCGCGGCGCAGGCGCTCGGGCTGCTCGGCTTCGGCCATCGGTTCTCTACTCGCCTTTGGTGTCGACGGGCTGGATCTCCAGCAGGGTATCTATCCGCGCCTGCACGGCGGCCGACACCGAGCTCTCGTCGCCGACCATCCAGCCGTGCGAGTACACGCCGCGCACCGGGTCGGTGTCATAGCCGGGCTGGATGTCCAGCAGGTAGTTCTGCAGCGGCGCGGGCAGCACGCCCGCGTCGGTCAGCACGAGCAGCGGCCCGAAGGTCCCCGCGGCCGACAGCGGCGCGGCCGCCGCGGCGTCCTGCGGGTAGCGCGTGTTGGCGAACACGAGCCCGTGGCCCGGGTCGGTCACGCCCCAGCCGAACGTGCCGTCGCGATAGCGGGCGAAGGCGATAGAGCTCGCGACGGGGTCCGAGGCGGCGATCCGCTTGGCCTTGCCGTACCTGCCCAGCTGCTTGAGCACCGCGTCGGACACGGCGTCCGGCGGCCCGAGGACGTAGATCGCCGGCTTGCCGTGGGTCTTGAGCGCCGCCACCGTCTCCGGCGGGATCGCGTTCGCGCTCACCCACAGCACCGGGTCGCCGGACTTCGCGGCCCAGGCGGCGGCGGGCATCGCGTACTCGGGACGGTCCGAGGAGGCCACCACGACCGCGGGCGCCGAGGCTCCTGCCGCCGCCGCCCGCAGCCGGTCGACCGCCGCCGCGAGCGCCGCGGGATCGCCGCCCGACACGTCGGTGGTCTTGTAGCCCGAGACCGGCGCGGTCGTGCCCACGCGGATGACCTGCGCGCCGCCCGCCTGCTTGGACCCCGTGGGCTGCAGCGCGTCGAGCGCGGCGGAGGTGGCGGCCGGCACCTTGTCGCCCTGCGCGAACAGGATCGGCGCGCCGATCGGGCGCCCGACGAGCACGGCGGCGGCGATCCCCGTCTGCCAGTCGTTGACGTCGGCCAGGATGACCGCGGCCGGGCGCGTCTCGGGCGTGCGCGCGGGATACGTGGCGAGCGCGGCGCCGGCGGCGTCGGCGATCGGGTCCGCGCCGGCGATCCGGGTCGTGTTCTTGGTCGCCACCACCGGGAAGCCGAGCGGCGGCCCGGCCGGGGCCTCGGTCCCGCTCTGGGACACCAAGGGCGTCGAGGTCGGCGTGCCGGAAGGGGACTTCTTCCCGCCGCCGCATCCGGCGAGCGCGAGAACGAGGAGTCCCACGAGGGCCGGCCGCCGCACCGCAGACGAATCTAGCGCCGAGAGATCGGCGGGGGCCCCACCCGACCGGCGGACCGTGTCGTAGCGTCCGCGCTCGCCGGTCGGGCACCCCCGAAATGAGCGGCTACGCGCCAACTCCGCCGTCCCGTCTAAAGCGCATCTCAACGCCAGCCGAACAAACGGGAAGGCGGACACGGCTCCGGGCCGTCCGCTGCGACTGGACATAAGACCGCGGCTTCGTATAAGTTGCCGCACCAAGCCGAACCCCTGGTTGGTCACCGGGGGACGGGGGACCCAGGAAGTTGGGGCGAGTCGCGCCGTCACTGGCGCGAGGCGCAGGCTCTTTCAGCGCCAGCCCGTCAGCTAACCCCGCAGGCTCACGAGAGAGGAATCACGCTTGATCTCGCTGCGGGCGTTCGCCCTTGCGATCCTGACAACGTTGACGCTGGTCTTTCCCGCCGCTGCCGCGGCGCGGGACCGGTCGGGCGACCCGAGCGGCGGGGCGGTCTATCCGTCCGCCACCCCGGCGCCCACCCCGCCGGCCGAGATGACCGTGCCCGGCACCGAGGCGCAGCTGCTGCCCGACGGCACCGCCGCCGCCCCCGCGGACGCGCCGCCGGCGGTCCAGGAGGCGATCTGGGCGGCCAACAAGATCGTCGGCCGGCCCTACATCTACGGCGGCGGGCACCGCTCCTTCAAGTCGACCGGCTACGACTGCTCCGGCACCGTCTCCTACGCGCTGCACGGCGGCGGGCTCCTGAAGTCCCCGCTGGACTCGGGCAGCTTCATGCGCTGGGGCGAGAAGGGCCCGGGCATCTGGATCACCGTCTTCACCAACCCCGGCCACGCCTACGCGATGATCGCGGGCCTGCGGCTAGACACGAGCGCGGCCGGCGTCACGCGCAAGAACACCAAGAACGCGCTCGCCTTCCAGAGCGGCCCGCGCTGGCGGCCGGTGCTGCGCAGCTCGCGCGGCTACCGCCAGCGCCACCCGCTGGGGTACTAGAAGAACCCGGCCACCCTATCCCCCGGTCGGCGCACCCGCGCGCCGCACTTCCCTGCACGCGCGGGGTGGGTAGGCTAGTCGGACCGACTTAGTCCGACCATGTGAAGGGAGGCGCCGTGGCCGGCATGTCCGGGCGGTTCTCCACCGTAATCAAGGCGAAGATCAACCGGCTGCTCGACCGGGCGGAGGATCCTGGCGAGACGCTGGAGTACAGCTACCAGAAGCAGATGGAGCTGCTCCAGAACGTCAAGAAGGGGATCGCCGACGTCGTCACGTCCAAGAAGCGCCTGCAGTTGCAGCAGCAGAAGCTCGAGCAGCAGGTGCTCAAGCTCGACACCCAGGCTCGGCAGGCGCTCGCGCAGAACCGCGAGGACCTCGCGCGCGTGGCGCTGGAGCGCAAGCAGTTCACCCAGAACGAGTTGCAGTCGCTCGACCAGCAGGTCGGAGAGCTGGAGGCCCAGCAGCAGCAGCTGATCGACAAGGAGCAGCAGCTGCGGACCAAGATCGACCAGTTCCGCACCAAGAAGGAGGTCATCAAGGCGCAGTACTCGGCCGCGGAGGCCTCCGTGAAGATCGGCGAGGCCGCGTCCGGCGTGGGCGAGGAGATGGCCGACGTCGGCATGGCCATGCAGCGGGCGATCGACAAGACCGAGAACATGCGCGCACGCGCGAACGCGATGGACGAGCTCGAGGCCTCCGGCGCGTTCGACGACCAGCTGTCGCTCACCCCCGGCCAGGACGACATCGACCGCCAGCTGTCCCAGCTGACCTCGCAGTCGGCGGTGGACGACGACCTGGCGCGGATGAAGGCCGAGCTCGGCCAGGGCTCCACCCCGGCGCCGCAGGCGCTGGAGGCGGGCGAGGAGGCCCCCGCCAAGCAGGAGGGCCAGGCGTGATCGTCCGCATCTCGACCGAAGGGCAGTACCGCCTGCCGGACGAGGATGCGGACCGCCTCAACGACTTGGACAACGAGGCCGTGGCGGCGGTCGACGCCGACGACGAGGACCGCTTCCACGAGGTGTTCGAGCAGATGCTCGACCTCGTGCGCGGCGAGGGCCGCCCCCTCGAGGCCGACGTGCTCCACGAGTCCGACCTGATCCTGCCGCCGCCCGACCTCACGTTCGTCGAGGCCGGCGAGCACTTCACCGGCGACGGGCTGATCCCAGATTAGGAACTACAGCTAGCCCGAGCCGCGCACACGTGTTGCCTCGCGTGCCGGCGCGG
>JAICUS010000679.1 GCA_025935735.1 Solirubrobacteraceae bacterium
CGACGACTTCGGCGCCGACGACGTCGGCGAGCAGCCGCGCTTGGCCGCGTTCGAGGCGCCGCCGGACGACGCCCTGACCGAGCGGCTCGCCCGCCTGGAGCAGGCGACTCAGGCGCTGGTGGCCGCGCAGGCCGACCGCGACGGCCGGCGCGTGCACCGCAAGGTGTCGGCGGCCAGCATCGGCGCGTTCGTGGCGGCGGCCATCCCCGTCCTGCTCGACCTCGTCGGCGCGCTGAACCTCAGCCCCGAGATGACCTCGACGATCTCGGCCGGCGCCGCGCTGGTCGGCGCGTTCGCGGCCGGCTGGGCGACTCCGGAGCGCCGGCCGACGCTGCCGCCGGAGGTCCTCAGGCCGTAGCGCCGCTGCGCCGCGCGCGGGAGCGGGCGAGCGCGGCGCGGGCCGCCTCGCGCGAGACGGGCCGCAGCTCGGGGAGCGCCAGCTCGGCCGAGCGAGCGTAGGCCGAGCGCTCCCGGATCCCCTTGCGGGAGACGGGCTCGCGGCGGAAGAGGCGGGGGAAGCTCATTGCGGGCGATTCTCAGGATCTCTCTCGGGTGGAGGGCGCGCGGGCGGCCTCGCCAGTAAGGATACCCGCCGCGAGCGCGGCCACCAGCGCGCCGACGCCCCAGCACCAGCCGAGCACCGTGCCGTTCGCCCGGAAGGCCAGCGTGGCGCCGGCCGCGACCGCGGCGAGCGTCGCGGCGACGAGGCAGAGCCGGTAGCGGGCGAGCATGAACCGCACCAGCGGGTGCTCGCCGCTGCGCAGCACGAGCGCGGAGAACACGGCGGTGATCGACAGCAGCACGGAGATCGCCGGCCCGCCGAACGCCGCCAGATGGCCGAGGTCGGCGAACAGCCAGGGCAGCGCCAGCTCGAGCGCGATCACCCAGGCGACGAGCGCGGCGGGCCCCAGGAAGCGCCCGCGCTCGGTGCCGTAGCGCACGCTCAGCCCCGGCTCGAGCCGCCGGCCCACGTCGGCCGCGTAGTAGACGAAGGGCCGGTCGGCGTCGCGCGGGCCCTCGGCCAGCACGGTGCCGGTGAGGTTGTCCAGGAGCTCGGTCCGGCTCGCCCGCATCTCGTCGGGCACGGCCACCTCGGCGTGATAGCTGGCCGCCTCCGTGCACCCCGGCGCCCCGTAGAAGTGCGTGCGCAGGTCGGCGCGCGCCAGCGGCGCGTCGTAGGCGAACTTGATCACCCGCCGGCGGGACACGTCGCTCAGCACAGCGCACAGCAGGAAGCCGTCGGCCAGCCGCTCGGCCAGCGCGGCGAAGCCGGGCAGGCCGCCATAACGAGCGTCCAGGTCGGCCAGCTCGGCGCTCACGTCCACGGGGGCGACCGAGAGCACCCGCTCGATCAGCGGCCCGGCCGCGGGGTCGTCGGCCGCTTCCGGCGCGTCGAGCTCCAGCATCACGTACAGCAGCTCGCGCGCCACCACCTGGGTCTCCTCGGAGCGCAGCAGCGGCACGGTGCTGACGTCCTCCATGCGCAGGTCGAAGTTCGCCAGCGGCCGCTTGGCCAGCAGCGCGAGCGGGACGATCCACTCGCGCTCGGACAGCCGCAGGTCCTCCCGGTGCTCGGCCGGCACGGTGAAGTCGACCGACACCGCGCGGCGCACCTGCTCGTGCGAGAGCACGGTGATCGTCTCGACGCGGCGGTGGCGCCAGGCCGCCTGGCGCGTCAGCAGCGCGGCGAAGCCGACGGCGATCTCGCCGGCCCGCTCCTCCAGCACCTCAGCCGGCCATGGCCGCACGCAGCGCGCCCTCCAGCGCCTCGGGCTCCCAGCCGCCGTCCCAGCGCTCGCCCGCGATGAACAACGCGGGCGTGGTGGCCGCGCCGGACGCGATCGCGCTGCGGATGTCGTCGAGGATGTCCTCCATGTGGCGGGCCTCGCGCATGTCGTCCATCAGCTGCGCGACGTCGAGCCCGATCGAGCCCGCGTAGGCCAGCAGGTCCGGCACGGTCAGCGCGTCCTGGCGGGCCAGCAGGATGTGGTGGTAGGCCCAGAACCCCTCCTGGGCGGCCGCGCCCTCGGCGGCCAGCGCGGCGCCGTTGGCGTGCGGGTGGTGCTCGCCCAGCGGCAGGTGGCGCCAGGCGTAGGTGAAGCCGTCCCAGCGCTCGCGCAGCGCCCGGATCGCCCGGTCGGCGGCCGCGGATTCCGGGTCCTCGTAGTCGCCGAAGAGCACCAGCGCCGGCCCGCCGTCGCCGAGCGCGTGGTCGGCGCCGGGCACGAACGGCGGCCTCAGGCGACCAGGCGCTCGCTCAGCTCCCACAGCCGCTCGCGCGCCTCGGGGTCGTGCGCCTGCGGGTCCACCGCACCCTCGCGCAGGCCATTGAAGTAGCGCCCGGTCACGCCGGCCAGCTCCGGGTCGGCGATCAGCCGCTCGGTGGCCCGCGCGCCCTCGGCGATCTCGCTGCGCGGCTGGATGCCGATGTCCACGACCATCTTGGTACCCATGAACGTCGCTGGGTGCAGCGCGGTCACCGTGACGCCGGCGTCGCCGAGGCGCTCGGCCAGCGTGAAGGTGAACATGATCTGGGCGAGCTTGCTCTTGCGGTACGCGTTCGTGCCGTCCCAGCCATGCTCGTACTGCAGGTCGGCGAAGTCGAGCGGATACTGGCCGGCCGAGGCGACGTTGACGATCCGCGCGGGCGCCGACGCGCGCAGGCGGTCGAGCAGCCGCAGCGTGAGCAGGAAGTGCGACAGGTAGTTGACGGCGAAGCGCAGCTCCAGCCCGTCGGCGCTGGTCTCCCGCGGCGCGTCCGGACCGCCGAAGCCGATCCCGGCGTTGTTGCACAGCACGTCCAGGCTCGGCTCGTTCTCCAGCACCTCGTCGGCGAGGCGGCGGACCTCGGCCAGCGAGGCGAGGTCGGCGACGTAGACGCGGCCGCCGA
>JAICUS010000103.1 GCA_025935735.1 Solirubrobacteraceae bacterium
CGGGCGTGTCCGTGCCCTCGTCCTCGTTGGACCAGATCATCGTGTACTCGATCGTGCGGTTGCCCGCCGCGTCCGGCACCGTCGAGGTGTGGTAGGCGAGCAGCGGCACGTCGGTGTGGGCGTTCTCGTAGGCGCCGGGGATCTCTGGCAGGTCGCGGCCGTAGAGGATCGGCGCGTAGCGGGCGGTGAGGTTCCCGCGCGGGGCGAGGTGCGGCCGGACGCGCAGGACCCGCACGCGCGGGTCGGGCGACTTCGCCCGGTCCAGCCGCACGGTCACCGTGTGGCGGCCCGCCCGCACATGGCCCAGCGCCACCCGGTAGGTGAGCGTCCGGCGGCCGTTGAAGACGACGATGCTCGTCGCGTAGCGGCCGTCCAGCCGGACCGACAGCACGGCGGACTCGTGCCCGGTCACGCCCCAATCGGCGCGCGGCGCGTTCGCCGTGACGGCCAGCTTGGCCTCGCCGGCGCGGCGCGCGCGGAAGTGGACCGTCTTCGCCGCCGCCGTGGCGGGAAGCGCCGCCGCGGCCAGCAGCGCCAGCGACGCCGCGCGAATGTGCACAATCCCCACGATGCTCACCTCCCTGGTCGGTTCCTACCCGCAACCCGAGTGGCTCATCGATCGCGAGAAGCTGCGCGGCCGGCTGCCGCCGCGCATCCGCGCGCGGGACCTCTGGCGGGTCGACCCGCAGTATCTCCGGGACGCCCAGGACGCCGCGGTGCTGGCGGCCATCCGCGACCAGGAGCGGGCCGGGCTGGACATCGTCACCGACGGCGAGATGCGGCGCGAGAGCTACTCGAACTACTTCGTCTCGGCGCTTGAGGGCGTCGACGTCGATGACCCGGGCACGGTGCTCGACCGCAGCGGCAACCCGATGCCCGCGCCGCGGGTCACGGGGCCGATCCGCCGCCGCGATCCCGTGGAGACGCGCGACGTCGAGTTCCTGCGCGCGAGCACCGACCGCACGGTCAAGGTCACGGTCCCCGGCCCGTTCACGATGGCCGCGCAGGCCGACAACCAGTTCTATGAGCACCCCGAGGAGGTGGCGTTCGCGTTTGCGGACGCGGTGCGCCAGGAGGTCGCCGACCTGTTCGCCGCCGGCGCGGACATCGTCCAGCTCGACGAGCCGTGGATGGAGTCCCGCGCCGACGCCGCCCGCGCCTACGGGCTGGAGACGCTGCAGCGCGCGCTGGACGGCATCACGGGCACGACCGCGCTGCACATCTGCTTCGGCTATCCGCTGTTCGTGCCCGACCACGCGCGCGCGTACCGCTACCTGCCCGAGCTGGCGCGCGCGCCGGTCAGCCAGATCTCGATCGAGACGGCCCAGGCGCAGCTCGACGTCTCGGTGCTCGAGCAGCTTCAGGGCAAGACGATCATCCTCGGCGTGATCGCGCTCGACAGCGACGAGGTGGAGACGCCCGAGACCGTGGCCGAGCGGATCGCCCGCGCCCAGCCCTACGCGAGCGACATCGTGGCCGCGCCGGACTGCGGGATGAAGTACCTCAGCCGCGAGGCCGCGTTCGGCAAGCTGCAGTCGCTGGTGGCCGGCGCGCGGCTGGCGAGCGGCTGAGCCTCACTTGCCGATCCCCGCGGTCATGCCGCGCACGAAGAACCGCTGGCCGGCCAGGTAGACCAGGATCACCGGCAGGATCGAGATGAACACGCCGGCCAGGATGAGCGGCTCGTCGGTGGCGTAGCGGCCCTGGAAGAGCGTCAGCCCGGCCATCAGCGTGCGCCGGTTCTCGTCCTGCAAGAAGACGAGCGCGATCAGCAGCTCGTTCCACACCCAGATCGCGTTGACGATCACGAGCGTGAACGTGGCCACGGCCGAGATCGGCAACACGATCCGGCGCAATGTTGTGAACGGAGACGCGCCGTCGACCGTGGCGGCCTCGATCAGCTCGCGCGGGAACTGACGGAAGAAGTTGACGAAGAAGAACACCGAGAACGGCAGCATCAGCCCCGAGTAGAAGACGATCACCGACGGCAGCGTGTTGATCAGCCCGAGGTTGACCATCAGCACGAACATGGGCAGCAGCAGCGCCACCGGCGGCACGACCATCAGCGCGAGGTTCGAGCTCAGCAGGAACTCGCGGCCCTTCATGGTGCTGAACACGATCGCGTAGGCGGCGAGCAGGGCCACGAAGGTGGTCACGCCGACCGAGGCGACCGTGACCAGCGCGCTGTTGAGCGCCCAGCGCGGCAGCGGCAGGTCGAACAGCACGCGCCGCAGGTTCTCCAGCGTCGGGTGGGTGGGCAGCCCGGTCGGGCTGAGCGTGTAGTCGATGTTCGTCTTCAGCGCCGTCTGGATGACGAACCAGGCCGGATAGAGCGAGACGACGACCATGACGAGCAGGACGCCCTGGCGCACGGTGATCCTCAGCGGCCGCATGTTCAAGCCTCCGCGTGGCGCGCCCTTAGGCGCATGTAGAAGGCGATCAGGACCGCGGTGCCGGCCAGCAGCATCACCGCGACGGTGGAGGCGACGCCCACCGAGCCGAGCGAGAAGCCGTTCTTCCAGATGTAGAACTCCATGACGCTCGAGGCGTTGCCGGGCCCGCCGCCGGTCAGCACGTACACGTAGTTGAAGATCTGCGAGAGGACCGTGATCGCCTCGAGCACGACGAAGAACTCGATGATGTTGCGGATCTGGGGGATGAGGATCAGCCGCTGCGCCTGCCACGGGGTGGCGCCGTCCAGCAGCGCCGCCTCGGTCACCTCGGCCGGCAGCGCGAGCAGCGCGGCGGTGAAGATGACCACGCCGAAGCCGAGCTGCTGCCAGATCACCACGGCGCCGATCGACGGCACGACCCAGTGCGCGGAGCCGAGCCAGTCGAAGGCCAGGGCGCCGAGCCCGACGTCGTGCAACAGGGTGTTGAGCACGCCGTTGCGCTGCAGCAGGAACGAGAACGTCAGGCCGACGGCGGTCGCCGGGAGGATGTAGGGCAAGAAGACGATCGCCCGGTAGGCCCGCCAGCCGCGCACGCCGGCGTTCAGCAGCAGCGCGATGAACAGCGCCAGCGCGGTCATCACCGGCACCGTCAGCAGCAGCTTGAGATTGTTCACAATCGAGTGAACGAAAACAGGATCGTGAACAACATTGCGATAGTTCGCGGTCCCGACGTAGATCAGCTCGCTGGTCGACCCGGCGTAGAAGCTGTACCGGATCACCTGCACGATCGGGTACAGGAAGACGAGCCCGATCAGCAGCACCGCCGGCGCGACGAACCCGTACGGCCACAGGGTGCGCCGCCGCCGCCGCGGGCGCTGGGAGCGCTCGGCGGCGACGGCCGCGGCGGGCGCGGGCGCGGCTACCCGTTGGCCCACTGCTGGTAGTGCTGGTACTCGTCCGGGTGCTGGGTCTTCCACTGTTGGATCACCTGGTCCCACAGCCCGGCGGCCTTCGCCGGGGTGCCCGAGCCCGAGGTGATCATCTGCCCGGCGGGAAGGTCGGCATTCTGGTCGACCTGCGGCGGCAGGTAGTTCTCCGGCCACACCGACGTCTGCTTGTCGAGCTCGAACAGCTTGCGGGCGGTCGGGTCGGTGATGTTGCTCTCCGGGAAGCGCTTGTCGGCCGGGAACACCCCGGTGGCCTCGTACCACGCCTTCATCTGGGGGCCGCCGTGCAGCCAGCGCAGGAACGCCGCCGCCGCCTTCTTGTGCTGCGACCAGGAGGTGATGAACGCGGTCGAGGACTGCGTCGTGTCATACGTGCTCGCCAGCTGGCCGCTGCCCAGCTTGGGGGTCGGGCCGACGCCGATGTTGTCCGCGCCGAGCTGCTTGGCCCAGGCCAGCGCGTTGCCGTCGGTCGTCCAGGCCATCGCGGCCTTCTTGCGCGGGAACAGCTGCCAGCCCTGGTTGAGGTCGAGCGAGGAGATGTCGTTGTTGAAGCAGCCGTTGGTCTTGAGCTTGGCGATGGAGGTGTAGAAGCCGGAGTACTTGGGGTCGGAGAACTTGACCTTGCCGAGCATCGCCTGCTTGAGCTCGTCGATGCTGTCGAGCTGCTGCTTGCCGTAGAGCGAGAACAGCCAGTTGCCCGTGTAGCCGTCCTTGTTGCCCATTCCGATGGGCGTGAACCCCTTGGCCTTGAGCTTCGCGCAGTCGGCGAGCAGGTCGTCGAAGGTGGCCGGCGGCTGGTCGGGGTTCAGCCCGGCCGCCTTGAACATCTGCTTGTTCCACACGAACGGGACGCCGAGCAGGTAGATCGGCATGCCCCAGAGCTTGCCGTCGCTCATGTTCTCCTGCGTGCCGATCCAGTTGTCGGTCTCGCGCTTGGGGACGTAGTCGGAGATCGGCACCGACGCGCCCGTCCAGGCCGGCGTGAGCACCGGCAGCGTCGCCCACTGCGTGGCGATGTCCGGGCCCTTCTTGGTCTGCGCGGCGGTCTTGAACGCGCCGATCAGCGTGTCGGTGGACTGCAGCACGAGCTTGACGTGCACCTTCGGGTGCAACTGCTGGTACTTCGCGATCATCGCGTTCATCCACTTGTTGGCGCCGGGCGCGTCGCTCTCGGCCCAGTACCAGTACGTGAGGTTGCCGGCGTAGGGGTTGTCGCTCCCCTTGCTCCCACCGCCGCTCGACCCTCCGCAGGCGGCGGCGAGCGCCGCCGTGGCCAGGACTGCCGCGGCCGTCACGAGCGCCTTGCGCGCGTCCACCTTGTCCTCCTCCTCCGGGGAACGTTACGTGCGTGCGCTACGAGCGAGCGTGCACGTTTCGGACTGTACCGGATCAAGAGCGATCATGGTACGGTCCGCCGGTGCCCGCCGGCGACCCGCTCGACGTGCTCACGGTCGGGGATCTGAACCCCGATCTGCTCGTCTCCGGCGACGACGTGATGCCGCGCTTCGGCCAGCAGGAGCGCTACGCGTCGATGTACATGACGGTCGGCGGCTCGGCGGGGATCTTCGCCTCCGGAGCGGCCCGGCTCGGCCTGCGCACGGGCCTGGTGGCCTGCGTGGGCGACGACCCGCTGGGCGCCGTGATGGTGCAGATGCTGCGCGACCGCGGCGTGGACACGGACGCGGTGCGGCGCGTGGCAGGCGAGCGGACGGGCCTCACGATCCACTTCCTGCGCGACGACGACCGCGCGATGCTGACCGAGCCGGGCGCCTTCGCGGCCGTGCAGGCAAGCGACGCGATCGCTCACCTCGCGCCGGGAGTGCGCCATGTGCACATCGCGTCGCTGTTCCTGCTGCCGGATCTGCTGCGCGACGGCGGCGCGCTTGTCGACGCGGCGCACGCGGCCGGCGCGACCGTGTCGGTGGACACCAACGACGACCCGGCGGGACGCTTCACCCGACCGGACTGGCTCACCCGCGCGGACGTGCTGCTGCCCAACGAGCGCGAGGCGCAGGCGCTCGCCGGCACCGCCGACGTCCTCGCCGCCGCCCGCGCGCTCGCCGCCGGCGGCGCGGTCGTGGCGGTCAAGCGCGGCGCCGGCGGAGCGCTCGCGGTGGCCGGCGACGAGGTCTGCGAGGTCACCACGCCCCCACGCACCGCCGTGGACGCCGTCGGCGCGGGCGACAGCTTCGACGCGGGCTTCCTCGCCGCCCGCCTGTCCGGCCGTTCCCTGCGCGAATGCCTGCTGCTCGCCTGCGCCACCGGAGCCCTCTCGACCCGCGCCCCCGGCGGAGTCGACGGCCAGCCGACCCTGGCCGAGGCGGAGGAGCTCGCCGCCGAGCTCACGCGCTAGGAAGCCCACGAATCGGTCGGGCGGGTTCCGGCGAACGGCGCGCTGGGTAGGTAGGGGCCGATGGACCGCGCGGTCGCGCATGGTCGACCGCCACCGCGCGCCAACCGACCACAAGCGATCGGAATGTTGTAACACCGGAAGTTGGCGGGTCGCGAAAGTGTCGATATACGCCACTTTGGAGCCCCTGCGCGAGGGCCGGACGCACGAACCGATCATCCCGCCCGATGGCGAGTCTCTCGTTCCCCACCCGGCAAAGCCGTTCGCTCGGCACCGCCGCGCGACGCCGTGGCGCGCGGTCGCCGGTGCCGCCTCCCTCAGTGCAGCCGCTCGGCCCGCACCACGGCGCCATAGCGGGCGTACGCGGCGGCGTCGAAGCTGCCGGCCACCGGCGAGTGGACCGCGGCGGCGGAGAGGGCGGCCGCGTCAGCGAGGCGCTCCGGCCACGGCGTGCCCGCGACGAGGCCCGCGGCCAGCGCGGCTACCGCGGCGTCGCCCGCGCCGGTCGGGTTCCCGCGCACCTCCTTGGGCGGCCGCGCCCGCCAGCCGCCCTCGCCCGTCACCGCCACGAGGCCCTCGGCCCCGAGCGACGCCACGACCGTCTCGGCGCCCGCCCGCCGCAGCCTCTCGGCCGCCGCGAGAAGGTCGCCGCCCGCGGCGGCCGTGCCGCCGCGGGCGGCCGTGCCGCCGCCTGCGGCCGACCCGCCCGCGGCGGCCGCGCCGTTGGCCCCCGCGGCTTCCGCGAGCTCGTCGGCGTTCGGCTTCACGATCGCCGGGCGGCCGGAAAGGCCGCGGGTCAGCGCGTTGCCGGAGGTGTCGAGGATCGCCGGGACGTCCGCGGTTGCGGCCTCGCGGCACAGGGTCGCGTAGGCGTCGGGCGGCAGACCGTCGGGGAGGCTGCCGGAGAGCACGACCGCGTGAGCGTCGCGCAGCAGGTCGCCGAACGCGTCCAGGAAGCGGCGCCACTCGGCCTCGGTGACCGGCGGGCCGGGCTCCCAGAACCCGGTGGCGTCGCCGCCGTCGGTGACCGCGACCGTCCGGCGGGTGTCGGCGGCGATCGCCACCAGCGCCTCGGGGAGGCCCGCGGCGGCGAGGTCGGCGCGGACGGCTTCGCCGGTCGGGTCGCCGGCCAGCCCGGTGACGACGGTCTCGTGGCCCAGCGCGTGCAGGACCCGGGCGACGTTGACGCCCTTCCCGCCGGCGCGCGCGTCGACCCGCGCGACCCGGTTCGCCGCGCCCCAGGCGACGCCCGGGACGTGGTAGGTGACGTCGAGCGCGAGGTTGAGCGTGACCGTGAGGATCACGCGGGCATTGTCAGGCGCCGCGCGGCGTGAGGAGGTCGAGCTCGCCGTCCGACAAGACGATCGAGCGGGTGAGGTTGCGCGGCCCGTCGGGATCCAGGCCGCGCGACTCGGCCAGGGCGACCGCCGCGCGCTGGGCCAGCACGAGCGAGGCCAGCGGGTCGAGCTCCGGCGCCAGCACCGTCGCGCCCGTCGCGCCGATCTGCTCGGCGATGTCCGGGTGCAGCCGCCCGAACGACCAGACGACGCGGCCCGGCGCGGCGATGGCCACCGGGCCGTGGCGGTACTCGAACGCGGGGTAGGCCTCCGTCCACGCCTGCGCGGTCTCGCGCAGCTTCAGCGCCGCCTCGTGCGCCAGCCCGACCGTCCAGCCGCGCCCCAGGAACGTCCACTGCTCGACTCCCGCGACGTCGATGGGCAGCGGCTCGGCCAGAGCGCGCTCCCCATCGGCCGCGGCGGGCTCGACCGACTCCGGATGCACCACCGCGCGCAGCAGCGACAGCGCCGTGGTGGCGAAGCGGGTCTGCACCACGGCCCGCTCGTCGGCAAAGGAGAGGTCGACCACCTCGTCGGCCGCGTCGGACACCGGCGAGTCCATCAGCGCCGTCAGCGCCACGGTGCGCGGGGCCAGGTCGCGCTGCAGCGCGTGGACCACCTCGGTCGTGGTGCCGGAGCGCGAGATCGCCACCAGGAGGTCGTACCGGCGCCCCGGCGGCAGCTCGGAGGCCGGGAAGGCGTCCGTCTCCCCGTGCCCGGCGGCCTCGCGCAGCGCCGCCCACGCCTGGGCCACGTACAGCGACGTCCCGCAGCCGACGACGCACGCGCGCTCGCCGCGGGCGCCCAGCAGCGGCGCCACGTCGGAGGCCAGGCCGCCGGCCCGGCGCCACAGGTCGGGCTGCGTCTGGATCTCGTCGGCCACGATGCTCATTCCTGAATGAATAGCGGATCGCTCGATCGCGAGCAAGCAGCGGTAGACCACGCCCTGACACCTGATTCGCCTTGCGCCCTCTGCACGAGTTTGCAATAGTCGCCGCCGATTCGCTCACAAACGTGAGCAGCAAGACCTCGAATTGAGGGGGGTGCCGGATGGAGTTCCAGGGGGTTCACCTCGGCAGCAGGGGGCTCGCGGCCCTGGGGGCGGCCGCAGCGCTCGCCCTGGCGGCCGCGCCCGCCGCCCGGGCGGACACGCTCAGGACGGTCGATCCCGGCACGTCCCCGGACCCGCCGGGCGCCACGAGCTTCCGGGACACCGGCGCGGCGCTCACGCTCACGCGCCGGGCGTCATCGGGCGCTCCCGGCTACACGCTGACCATCGCCAAGCAGCCGTTCGAGCTGACGACGAAGCGCGACGGCCGGACCGTCCTCGCCACCACGGGCGACAGCCCGACCGCCGCCGCGGCCCGGTTCGTCTCCGGCGGCACGTCCTACTACGCGACGAAGGTCAACCACGCCCGGTGGCGCCACGGCGTGCTCACGCTCGACCTCGCCACCAGCGACCCCGGCTACGACATCGCCTACCGGATCACGCCGAAGGCCGACCGCTACGGGATCCACTGGGACGTCACCGACCCGCGCACGACCTCCTCGGTGGGCGGCGACTTCGCGCTCGCCTCGGCCGGCCACTGGTACGGGCAGGGCATCGCGGTGACGGAGCAGGGCGGCCCGTACAGCGACCAGCCGTGGCCGCTGGACTCGGGCCACGTGTCCGACCACCAGCTCGGCCCGTTCGACTACTTCGTCAACGATCCGTTCTGGTTCACCCAGCGCGGCACCGGCATGTGGGTGGACACCGACGACGTGATGTTCGTCGACATCAACTCCAGCGACAACCCGGGCGGCGGCAGCTTCCTGGTGACCAACAACACCCGCTCCAACGACGGCGCCGACCCGAACCCGAGCGAGGTGGGCGAGTCGCGCAGCTACGACGCCGTGATGTTCGTCGAGTCAGACCCGCGCGCGGTCTACGAGGACTACGTGGGCATCGCCGGGCATCCCCAGAAGAGCGACACGACGCCGCTGCAGTACCGCACGCCGATGTGGAACGACTGGGGCGACCTGAAGTCGGGCGTCACCCAGGACAGCTTCCTCAACTACGTCAAGACCATCCACGACGCCGGGCTGCCCGGCCACACGATGGAGCTCGACGACGGCTGGGCGAAGGGCTACGCCGACCACGAGTTCACCGCCACCGACAAGTTCCCCGACCCGAAGGCGATGATCGACCAGGTCCACGGCCTGGGCTACGACTTCGGGCTCTGGGACACGTTCTACTCGAACATGAGCGGTCGCCGGGCATCGGTCCTGTGGCCGTTCGAGGACGCCAATCACTACCTGCTCCAGGCGTTCAGCAACCCGATCCCCGCCGGCACGAACAGCTCGTGCACCGCCACCTGGTTCGGCGGCGGCAACACGTCGTTCCCCGGCCTGACCGACCTCGGCAACCCCGCCGCGCGGAGCTGGCTCTTCCACCAGTTCACCGGCCTGGCGCAGAAGTACGGGATCGACGGCTGGAAGTTCGACACGGGCGTGTTCGACCCGCGCTGCAAGCCGTACCCGGGGCTGGACAAGCAGGACTACATGAAGCTTGGCGCGGACTTCGTCGACCACTTCAACATGACCGGGCAGGGCTACATCACGAGCGCCTGGACCGGCATCACGCGCTACGGGTTCGCCACCGACGCGATCGACAAGGACTCCACCAACGACGGCCTGGCCGCAGCGGCGCACCAGGCGCTGTCGATCTCCACGGTCGGCTACCCGTTCACCGAGATGGACATGATCGGCGGCTCGGATGGCTCGCACCCGCCCACCAGCCCGACCAAGCAGGTGCTGGTCCGCTGGGCGCAGGCCGCGGCGCTGACGCCGCTGATGATGGGCTCGGTGAACCCGACGCGCTACGACTCCGAGACGGTGGACGACTACCGCGCGGCGATCCGGCTGCACGAGAAGCTCTGGCCCTACGAGATGGAGCAGGTCCGGCGCGCGGTCGCCACCGGAGAGCCGATCATGAAGCCGATCTTCTTCGACTATCCGCAGGATCAGGCGTCGTACGCGATCGGCGACGAGTGGCTCTACGGCGACTCGCTGCTGGCCGCGCCGGTGCTGGCCGACGTGAGCAGCCGGAGCATCCACCTGCCGCCGGGTCTGTGGTTCGACGTGCTGCACCACCGGGTCGTCCGCGGCGACATCGCCGGCTACCCGGTGACCCTGGCCGACGTGCCGATGTTCGTCCGGCTCGGCACGCGCGACACCGGCGAGCTGATCCACGCGCTCACACGCGGGTGACCCTGACACCGGCCGCCTCGAGCTCGGCGACGTCCGCGTCGCCGAGCTGGCGGTCGGTGATCAGCTCGTCCACCTGCGAGAGCGGGCAGATCTGCGCGAAGGCCACCTGGCCGACCTTGGAGGAGTCGGCCACCACGACCACCTGGCGCGCCCGGCTGAGCAGCACGCGGTCGGTGTGCGCCTCGACCTCGTGCTGGGTGGTGCAGCCGGCGTCGACCGAGATCGCGGTCACGCCGACGAACACCACGTCGATGTTCAGCCCGGCCAGCGTCGCCTCGGCCAGCGGCCCGCACAGCTCGTAGGAGCGCTCGCGCACCACGCCGCCGGTGACCACGAGCTTGACGGACGGCCGCACGACGAGCTCGGTGGCGATGTTCAGCGCGTTCGTGACCACCGTGAGCTGCTCGCGGTCGACCAGCTGGCGGGCGACCTCGGTGGTGGTGGTGCCGCCGGTGAGCCCGACCACGGCGCCCTCGCGGGCCACGCGCGAGGCGGCCGCGGCGGCGATCCGCCGCTTCTCCTCCTCGTGGCGGCCCGCGCGGTAGCGCAGCGGCAGCTCGTAGATCACCCCGTGCGCGACCGCGCCCCCGTGCGTGCGCGCGAGCGACTTCTGGTCCTCGAGGAACTCCAGGTCGCGCCGGACCGACGCGGTCGACACGTTCAGCTCGTCCGCCAGCTCCCGGACGCTGACCTTGCCGTTGTTCGCGATGCGCTCGAGGATGAATCCGTGGCGCTCGTGCCGCTGCACGGCGCCAACATAACCGTTACGACACCGTGGCCGGCTCGCTCGGCACCCCGTTGGTCGACGGCGGCGCCGCGCTCTTGGAGCGCTTCGTCCGCGGGCGCGGGTTGACGATCGGCGTCAGCTCGGACTCGAGCCGGGCGCGGAGCGGCTCGACCCGGGGGGAGAGGCAGAGGCGGTCACCGAGGTCCTGGAGCTTCTCGTCGAGCTGAAACCCCGGCCCCGAGGTGCAGATCTCCATCCGCCCGCCCGGAGACATCGAGTAGCACGAGTCGAAGAAGTAGTGGTCGAAGATGCGCGTCCACGGGCGCACGCCCTCGTTGGCCTCGTCGCGGGCGCGCTGGACCTCCTCGCCGTTGCCCGCGTCGAACGCGACGTGGTGCCAGACGCCGACGCGCCCGTCGCCGGAAGGCCGCCCGGGCGGCGGCGAGAAGTACCAGCGGCCGGACCGCTCGCCGTCGAGCACCAGCCGCGTGCCGTCCTGGCGAAAGCCCACGTGCTGGGCGAACGGCAGCTGCTCCTCCAGCGTGGTGAACGAGCGCGCGCCCTCCAGCCCGAGGATGCGGTGCTCGGCCGGGATGTCGTCGGCGTCGGCCACCAGCGGGGCGTCCTGCGCGTCGGACACCATCAGCTCGACCTCGTGGTTCTCCGGGTCCCAGAACACGAGCGACTGCGGCTGCGTCGGATCCAGGCGCAGCATCTCCGAGTGCATGTTGTTGGCGATCAGCCGGTCCATCCAGTACTCGAGCGAGTCGTAGCTGGACACCCGCAGCACGAGCCGCTGGATGTCGCCGTCGCCCGGCACGCCGGGCGGCGCCTCCTTGAACTCCAGGAAGGTGACGACGCTCCCCGGGTTGCCCTCCTCGTCGCCGAAGTAGGTGTGGTAGCGGAACGTCGTCTCGAAGTTGAGCGTGTTCTTGACGAACCGCATCCCCATCACACGGCACCAGAAGTCCACGTTCGCGGTGACGTCGCGGGTGATCCCGGTGAAGTGGTGCGGTCCCTTGAGCGGCTGCTTCATGCGTCCTCCTCCTGCGAGCTCGGCCCGAGACAATTTGCACATTCGGCGTCGCGCTGTCAACTTTCCGCGCCATGACGCTCGCCGCGCCTCCCACGGTAGCCCTGCAAGTGGCCGAGCGCCTGCGCGCGGAGATCGTCGCCGGGGAGCGCCCGGCGGGCAGCCGGCTGCGCCAGGTGGAGATCGCCCGGCGCTACGGCGTGAGCACGACCCCGGTGCGCGAGGCGCTGGCCGCGCTGCAGCAGGAGGGGCTCGTGCGGCTGCACCCGCAGCGCGGCGCGGTGGTGTTCGTGCCCGACGTCGACGACCTGCGCGAGCACTACGAGATCCGCGCGGCGCTGGAGGCGCTGGCCGCGGCCAAGGCGGCCGGGCGCTTCCAGCCCGGATGGGCGGCGCCGCTGCGCGCCCACCTGGACGAGATGCGCGAGGCCCCGCCGGCCGCGCGCTACATCGCGCTCAACCAGCGCTTCCACACCGAGCTCTACGCCCACAGCGACTGCCCGAAGCTCACGCAGATGATCGCCGGGCTGCGCGACGCCTCCAGCTCCTACCTGCACATCTACCGGGCGGCCGAGGACTTCCCGGTGGCGCGGCTGGACTGCGAGCACCGCGAGATCCTCGCGGCCTGTGAGGCCCGCGACCCCGACCGGGCGGCGCGGGCCGTGCGCGAGCACCTCCAGCACACCGTCGACCACGTGGCGGCGCGGCTGTGATCCGCACGACCCACGTCGGCAGCCTGCCGCGCCCGGCGGACCTCATCCGGACGATGTTCGCCAAGCAGGAGGGCGTCCCGGTCGACCAGGCGGCGCTGGACGAGCGCACGCGGACGGCGGTGGCCGAGGTGGTGCGCAAGCAGGCCGACGCCGGCGTCGACGTGGTCAGCGACGGCGAGATGGGCAAGCCGAGCTACGTCACCTACATCACCGACCGGCTCGCCGGCTTCGGCGGGACGAGCCAGCCGCTGACCTACGCGGACCTGGTCGACTTCCCGGTGCTGCGCGACAAGGTGTTCGGCGACCCGGGCCGCTCGCGCCGGCGCACGCCGGCCTGCGACGGGCCGATCTCCGTCCGCGACCCCGGCGGCGCGCGCACCGACATCGACCACCTGCGCGAGGCGCTGGACGGCGTCGACGTGCACGCGGCGTTCATGAACGCCGCCTCGCCCGGCGTCATCGCGTTGTACTTCCGCGACGACCACTACGGCTCCCGCGAGGCGTACGTCCACGCCATCGCCGAGGCGATGCGGCCGGAGTACGAGGCGATCGTGGACGCCGGCTTCCTCCTGCAGATCGACTGCCCGGACCTCGGCATGGGCCGCCACATCCAGTTCGCCGACAAGACCGTGGAGGAGTTCCGCCGCGAGGCCGCGCTGAACGTCGAGGCCCTCAACGCTGCGACGGCGAGCATCGCGCCCGAGCGGATGCGCATGCACGTCTGCTGGGGCAACTACGAGGGCCCGCACCACCGCGACGTGCCGTTCGCCGACGTCGTCGACCTCGTGTTCGGCGCCCGGCCGGCGATGGTGGCGTTCGAGGCGGCCAACCCGCGCCACGCCCACGAGTGGCGGATCTTCGAAGAGATGAAGCTGCCCGACGGCAAGACCGTCATCCCC
>JAICUS010000287.1 GCA_025935735.1 Solirubrobacteraceae bacterium
CGAACTGCCGGCCGATCGTCCCGGCGTAGCAGTTCGCGAACCCCTTCTCGGTCAGGTCGAAGCCGGCCGGATCGATGTAGTGGTTCATGTAGAGCCGCTTGAGGTTCATCTGGATCGTCGAGTGGCGGACCTCGTCGATCATCTGGATGGCGAGCCCGTTGTGGACCTCCGGGTTCGGCACCGCGTTGATGGCCAGCGGCATGGCCCGGGCGGCGCTGATCTCCGGGAACGGGATGATGGAGAGGAAGAGCTTCTGCCACTCCATCCAGCGCTGCTGGACCTGGCGGAACATGTTGCCGCGGATGGCGCCGTCCATCGCGCCGAACACGCGGTTGTCCTTCTCCTCCTCCATGGGGAAGTAGGAGCGCAGGACCTGCTTGAGCGGGTCCTTCTTCGGGGCCTTCTCGAACGTGTAGTCGGTCGGGTACTTGTCGACCGGCTCGACGAAGGTCGGGTCCCAGGAGAGCTCCTGGATCTTCTGGTGGGCCTTCGTGATGCTGGCTCTGCTCACAGGCGTGGGCCTCCTCGGACGGGTCCGGCCGACGCTAGGTGCGCCTCCGGACCGCGATCAAGAACTTCGCGGACTTCCGCAGATGGCTGGAATCGGACGACGTCGCGCAGGGTCTCCTCCAGCTGCGCGCGCTCTGAGTCGAAGGCGTGGCGGGACATCGAGATGCCGACGGCGCCGAGGAAGCGCCGCCGGTGGTCGAGCACGGGCGCGGCCAGGCAGCAGAAGTCCTTGCCGAACTCCTCGCACTCCGTCGCCACGCCGTGCAGCCGGATCTCGCGCAGCTCCTCGTGCAGCCGCCGCGGGTCGGTGACGGTGCGCGGCGTGAAGCGCCTGAGGCCGGCGGCGACGTAGCGGTCGACCGCCTCGCGCGGCTCGAGCGCCAGCACGACCTTGCCGAGCGCCAGGGCGTGCGCGTTGTCCTCGATCTCCGGGCGCATGCCGGGGAGCTTCGGCATGCCCTGCATCCCGCGCTCGAGGACGACGCGCAGCTGCCCGGCGCGGACCACCGCGAGATAGGCGCGCTTGTGCGTGCGCGCGAGGAGGTCGTCGACGACGCCCGAGAGGTCGTGGCGGTCGGCCTGCTCGGCCACGGTCTCCCGGAACAGCGTCGTCAGGCGGTAGACGCTGCCGGGGCGGCGCTCGGCCACGCCCGCGTCGCACAGGCTGGCCAGCAGGTTGTACGCGGTCGAGACGCTCTTGCCGAGCTTGTGCGCGACCTCGTCGGCGCGCACGCCGTCGGGGTCGCGGGCGAGCAGCCAGGTGACCTGCAGCGCCGCGCGGGCGGTGCTCAGTCCACGGTGGGGTCTGCGGCCGGCGACCATGCCCGGCCAGTGGACCACCCGCGCGTTACATCAGCGCTGCACGCAGCTCGCCCACCCGGGCGGCGGCGAGCGACCGTCTCGGGTCGCGGAACTCCAGCTGGGCGAGCAGCCGCTTCCAGGCCCCGAGGTCGTCCTCGCCGCCGGGCGTGTGCACCCACGCCCACAGCGCGTCGGCGTCTTCGGCGGTCATCACCGCCTGGCGCAGCCAGGCGTCGAGGTGCTCGCGCTCGCGGACCACGCCGGGCGCGTCGGAGGCGGGCAGCAGCGGGCCGGCGTAGGCCTCGGCGGCGGCGCGCACCTGGCCGGCGGCGAGCAGGCCCTCCACGCGGCGCATGTCGGACTCCACGTCGCAGGTGAGGCGGTAGACGTCGGTGCCCACCCACGGGCCGATGAGCTTGCGGAGCCGGCTGACCTCCACGCGTACGCTCGAGACGCTGCCGCCGTCGCCGTGCAGCTCGGCGCACAGCGCCTCGGCGCTCAGGCCGTGGGGCGCGGCGGACAGCACGGTGAGGATCTCGGCCAGGCGCAGCCGGAGCTCGGCGTCGTTGAGCGTCGGGCGGTCGTGGCCGAGCAGCCGCAGCTTGAGCAGCGGCCGGGTGTGGCCGGCGGGGTGCGGGTCGGTGGCGCGGACGACGAAGGCCTCGAGCGCCTGGCTGACCGGCTCGGCCACCGCGGGCGCGCCGGAGGGCAGCACGAGCGCGCCGCCGCCGGGCGGGATGGCCAGCCGCTCGGCCACGCCCCAGCCGGGCGGCAGGCCGGTGATCGCCCGCCCGGACGGGGTGACCAGCGCGGCCCGGCCGGGCGTGACGCGGTCGCCGTAGCGGGCGTGCAGCCGCGCGTCGCGCTCCCGGAGCAGCAGCGCGAGGCTGGCCTCGACGGCGCGGGCGGTGGCGGTGGCCACGGCGAGGCTGTGCGGGTGGACCGTGGACAGGTCGCCGGTCAGGTCGATGATGCCCAGCAGCTCGCCGGTGTCCGGGTCGTGGATCGGCGCCGCGCTGCACGTCCAGCGCTGCACCGGGTCGCTGTAGTGCTCGGGCCCGAAGACCTGGACGGCGTGGTCGACGGCCAGCGCGGTGCCGATGGCGTTGGTGCCCGCGCCGGGCTCGCTCCACAGCGTGCCCTCGGCGAAGTTCATGTTCGCCGCGGCCCGCAGGCGCACGCGCGCGCTGCCCTCGACGCTCATCAGCAGCCCCGCGGCGTCGCTGATCACGATCAGGTAGCCCTGCTCGTCGGCGATCGCGCTCAGGCAGTCGTGGATGAGCGGGGCGGCCGTGGCCAGCGGGTGCTCCGTCCAGCGGTCATGGGTCTCGGCCTCGTCGCTGATCACGGGGGCGCGGCGGGCGCCGGTCGGGTCGACGCCGGCCGCGTGGCTGCGCCGCCACGAGTCCGTGATCGCGGCGCGGATGTTCGCCGGGTCGTCGGCGTCGTCCTCGTCGCCGCCCACGAACCGCTCCCAGGCGAAGCGCAGCTCCTGGGCACGCACCATCGGCGCGGTTCCGGCGTCGATCGCGAGCCAGTCGTGCTGACTCATGGACACGGCCCTCCTGCTCTCCTCGGGTGTCACCCAGCCTACATCCGTCCACCGCGATGCGCACGTCGCGCGGGTGTCGAGTCCGGCGGGCGCCCGTTCGTCACCGAGGTGATAGGCATCCGAGAGGAGGATCCCATGAAGTACCTGCTCCTGTTCTGCGGCACGCTGGACGGCCAGCGCGCCTACGACGCGCTGGACGACGAGGCGCTGGCCGCCCGGCTGGCCGAGGTGCGCCGCTGGCTCGACGTCTACGGCGAGCGAGTTGGCGCGCGCGGCCAGCTGCAGCCACCCGAGACCGCCACCACCGTCCACCTCGACCGCGGGGACGTCCCGCTCGTCACCGACGGCCCGTTCCTGGAGGGCAACGAGGTCGTCGGCGGCTTCTGCGTGGTCGACGTGGCCGACCTCGACGACGCGCTGGCCATGGCCCGCGCCTGGCCGGGCGGAGGCAGCGTCGAGGTGCGCCCGCTGATCGAGCGGTGACCGAGGTCGTCGCGGGCGCGCTGCGCGAGGCGCTGGGGCCGGTCACCGGCGCCCTCGTGCGCGCGCTCGGCGACTTCCACCTGGCCGAGGACGTCGCGCAGGACGCGGCGGTGGCGGCGCTGGAGCGCTGGCCGGCCGAGGGGGTGCCGCGCGAGCCGCGGGCCTGGCTGCTCACCGTCGCCCGCCACCGGGCGGTCGACCGCTGGCGCCGCGAGGCGCGGCTGCAGGCGCTGCTGCCCCGGCTGGAGGCGGCCGAGCCGGCGGAGGAGGACCGGCTCTCGCTGCTGTTCACCTGCTGTCACCCGGCGCTGGCCCGGGAGGCGCAGGTGGCGCTGACGCTGCGGGCGGTGTGCGGGTTGACCGTGCCGCAGATCGCCCGCGCCTTTCTCGCGCCCGAGGCCACCGTCGCCCAGCGGATCGTGCGGGCCAAGCGGCGGATCGTGGCGACGGGGATCCCCTTCCGCGTGCCCGCGCCCGAGCACCTCGCCGTGCGGCTGGACGAGGTGCTGGCCGTGCTCTACCTGCTGTTCAACGAGGGCTACCTGGCCAGCGAGGCGGCCGAGCGGCCGGACCTCGCGGCCGACGCGGAGTGGCTGACCGCCGAGCTGGCCACGCTGATGCCGGGCGAGCCGGAGGCGCTCGGACTGCTCGCGCTCATCCGGCTGCACGCCGCGCGGCGGGCGACGCGCTTCGACGCCCGCGGCGCGTTGCAGCCGCTGCGCCGGCAGGACCGCTCGCGCTGGGACCACGGGGCCATCGCCGCGGCCGCCGCGCTGGTGGTCCGCGCGTCGCGGATGCGCCGGCCGGGCCCCTACCAGGTCCAGGCGGCGATCGTGGCCTGCCACGCCGAGGCGCCTGCGTGGGAGGACACGGACTGGCTGCAGATCCTGCTGCTCTACGACGAGCTGCTGCGCCTCGCGCCAGGGCCGGTGGCGCGCCTGAACCGGGCGATCGCGCTGCGCTACGTGGCCGGCCCGGAGGCCGCGCTGGCCGAGATCGACGCCCTCGCCGGCACCCTCGGCGGCTACCACCTCCTGCACGCCACCCGCGCCGAGCTGCTGCGCGCGCTCGGCCGCACCGCCGCGGCCCGCCGGGCCGACGAGCGCGCGCTCACGCTCACCGCCAACCCCGCCGAGCGGGCCCTCCTCGAGCAGCGCCTGGCTTAAGGGGTCAGACCCCTTGAGTCTCCCCGACTCAAGGGGTCTGACCCCTGCCGGGGGTTCGAACCCGGCTCGGCGCCGTCGGCGGGCTCTGGTACCTTCGACGGCGATGCGCCTCACCGCCTGAGCCAGCTCCCTGTGGGGCCGAGCGCCGCCTCGGTCGTCGGCCCCTACCCGCGCTCAGTCCTTCGTGAGGAGTATCGATGTCCCCTGCCGTTGAAGTCGTAGATCTCGTCAAGCAGTTCACCCGCCGCGAGCGCGGCAAGCGCGTGCGCGCCCGGGCGCTCGACGGCGTCTCGCTCACGGTCGCGCGCGGCGAGTGCGTGGCCATCCTCGGCCAGAACGGCTCGGGGAAGTCGACGCTGGTCCGCGTCCTCTCGACGCTGCTGCTGCACGAGCGCGGCACCGCGCGCGTGTTCGGCCACGACGTCGTGCGCGACGAGCGCGCGGTGCGCCGGCTCGTCAACCGCGTCAGCGTCGAGGCGTCGTTCTTCAAGAAGATGTCGGCCGGCGAGAACCTGTCCTACGCCGCGCGCTTCTACGGGCTCGCCCCCGCACGCACCCGGACGGAGATCCCGCAGATCCTCGCCGCGGTCGGCTTTCCGGCCGACCGCGCGAGCGAGCCGATGGAGGGCCTGTCGCGCGGCATGCAGCAGAAGGTCGCGCTCGCCCGCGCGCTGCTGACCAGCCCGACGCTGCTGCTGCTCGACGAGCCCACCACGGGCCTGGACCCGCGCTCCAAGCTCGAGGTCCAGGACTTCATCACCAACCTGCGCGCCACCCACGACACCACCACGCTGCTGTGCACGCACGACATGGCCGAGGCCGAGGCGCTGGCCGACCGCGTCGGCATCCTCGACCGCGGCCGGCTCCTCGCGCTCGAGACGCCCGAGCAGCTGCGCGCCCGCTACGCCGCCGGCACGCTCGAGGACGCGTTCCTGGCCGCCACCGGACGACCGTTGGAGGACGAGTAGATGCGCACGCAGGCGCTTGCGCTGCTCGGCGTCGTCGAGCGCAACGCCTACCTGGTCAAGCGCTACGGCTGGTGGGAGCTGGCGTTCTTCGTCTGGACGATCGCCAACACGCTGACCGTCGTGTTCATCGCCGACGGCGTCAAGGCCGGCGGCGGGACGCTCGACGTCGAGCGCCAGACGACGATCCTGCTGATCGGCGCGGTGCTCTGGGCCTACCTGGGCATCGTCTTCGAGATCCTCACCGAGACGGTCGCCTGGGAGCGCTGGGAGGGGACGATCGAGTACACGTTCATGGCGCCGCTCTCGCGCGCCGTGCACCTGTTCGGCATGGGCGCGTTCGGCGTGCTCTACGGCGTGATCCGCACCGCGCTGCTGTTCACCGTGGTCGCGCTGTTCTTCGGGCTCTCGTTCCCGGACGCCGACTTCGGCGCGGCGCTGCTCCTGCTCGCGGTGGCGTCGGTGTCCTTCGTGGGCATCGGCATGGTCACCGCGGTGCTGCCGCTGATCTCGCCCGAGAAGGGCGCCCAGCTCGGCTTCGTCGCCCAGGGCCTGCTGCTCGTCGTCTCCGGCGTCTACTACCCCGTGTCCGTCATGCCCGAGTGGATGCAGTGGCTGGCGAAGATCTCCCCGGCCACGTACGCGCTGGACGGCATCCGCCGCGCGGTGCTCGATGGGGCCGGCGCCGGGGCGGTGTGGCACGACCTGTGGCCGCTGCTGGCCATGGGCGCGGTGGCGATCCCGCTCGGCCTGGCGATCTTCCGCTCGGGCGAGCGCTACGCCAAGCGGACCGGGAAGTTGAAGCGCGCAGGCTAATCGTCGGGCCAGCGGCCGTGACGGGCGAAGTACTCCCGCGCGGCCTCCTCCGCCTCGCGCTCGCGGTCGCCGCGGGCGCCGAAGCGGAACAGCACGTTGAGCAACAGCACCGAGAGACCGGCGCCGACGCACATCGCCCAGCCGTCCCAGCGCACGGCGCCGTCAGCGACGATCAGGATGACGAAGCCGGCGACGATCAGCGCCGCGGGAAGCCCGTAGCGGATCGCGGGCAGCATGCCGGTCAGGCTACCCTCGCGCGGGTGCGCTATCTCGAAGACGTCTCGCCGGCGGCGAACGCGCGCCCCGCGCGGGCCTGGCTGCGCACGGACGCGCCGCGCATCCCGCTGGAGGGCGACTGGGCGTTCCGGCTGTCGGAGCGGGCGGACGCGCCGGAGGACTTCGCCGGGCGCGCGTTCGACGACTCCGGCTGGGACCGCCTCCCCGTGCCCTCGCACTGGCAGCTGCACGGCTACGGCGCGCCCGCCTACACCAACGTGCGCTTCCCGTTCCCCGTCGACCCGCCGTTCGTGCCCGACGAGAACCCGACCGGCGACTACCGGCGGCGCTTCGAGGTGCCCGCGGACTGGCGCGACCGGGCCGCGGTCCTGCGCTTCGAGGGCGTCGACTCCTGCCTGTGCGCCTGGCTGAACGGCGAGCTGGTCGGCACCTCGATGGGCAGCCGCCTCCCCGTGGAGCTCGACGTCGGCTGGATGCTGCGGCCGGGCGAGGAGAACGTGCTCGCCGTGCGGGTGCACCAGTGGTCGGCGGGCTCCTATCTCGAGGACCAGGACATGTGGTGGCTGTCCGGGATCTTCCGCGAGGTGGCGCTGATCCAGCGTCCCGCGCACCCGCTGGAGGACGTCTTCGTGCACGCCGACTACGACCACGTGACCGGCGCGGGGCGGCTGCGCGTGGACGCCTCGGCGCCCGCGCGCGTGCTCGTGCCCGAGCTGGGCGTCGACGCCGCGGCGCGGGAGACGGTGACGCTGGAGCGCGTCGAGCCGTGGAGCGCCGAGCTGCCGCGGCTCTACGACGCCGTCGTGCGCACCGAGGACGAGACCGCCGCGCTGAAGATCGGCTTCCGCCGCGTGCTGGTGGAGGACGGGCTGCTGGAGGTCAACGGGCGCCGCGTGCTGCTGCGCGGCGTCAACCGCCACGAGTTCGACCCGGACCGCGGC
>JAICUS010000354.1 GCA_025935735.1 Solirubrobacteraceae bacterium
GCGTCGGTGCCCACGCCCTCGCGGATTCGGGCCTCGATCGCGGCGACGAAGCCGTCGAGGTCGTGCGCGGCCGCCAGGTCCGCCTCGGAGTGCAGCGCCTCGCGGCAGCGCTCCAGCTGGGCGTCCGGGTCCTCGGCGGCGCCGAAGTGCGTGAGCGCGAGCGCCTGCGGGCGCCACGCCGCGATCGTGTCGATCGAGCGCTCCCAGGCCGCGACGTCGATGTCCGGCGGCGGCGTCGGCGCGAGCGTGAACTCGCCCGGCGGCATCCGCACGCCGCCCATGTCGCCCACGAATGCCCAGCCGGACGGCTCGTGCAGGTAGCAGACGTGATGGGAGGCGTGGCCGGGGGTGTACTCCACGCGAAACGCGCCCTCGACGTCGCGCTCGCCGCCGGAGAGGATCCGCAGGTTCTCCTCCGGCACCGGCACGACCTCGCCCCACAGCCGCTTGAGACCCTCGTCGCCGCCGTACAGCCGCCCGGCGCTGGCCACGAGCTTCTCCGGGTTGATCAGGTGCGGCGCGCCGCGCTCGTGCACGTAGACCGGCAGGTCCGGCCAGCGGCGCAGCAGCGAGCCCGTCGCCCCCGCGTGGTCGAAGTGGATGTGGGTGAGCAGCAGCGCCCGCGGCACCTCGCCGTCCAGCCCGGCCAGCAGCGTCTCCTCGGTCGACTGCGGGCCGGGGTCGACGACCACGCCGTCCACCAGCCACGCGCAGATGACCTTCTCCCGGCCCATGTGCCGCACGTCGATCGCCCGCATTGGGATCACCCTAGACGGCGGCGGCCGTAGGCGATGGTGACGGCCGCGGTGAGCGGCGCCCACAGCGCCAGCGGCGCGTAGCAGGCGTAGAACAGGACCTCCCAGGCCGGGCTGGAGAAGTCCAGGCCGGGCACGCCGGGGTTCCGGAAGGCGAACGCGACGATGAGCTGCAGGGCGATGGCGCCCGCTCCGGCGACGGCGACGACCGGCTCGGGCGGGATGCGGCGCCCCGCGAGCCGCGGGATCCAGCGCGGGAAGCGCTCGCCCCAGGGCTTGACGAGGCCGAGCGTGAGCAGCGCCACGCCCTCGGAGACGAGCGACAGCGCGACGATGGCCAGGCTCTGGGCGCCGGGCAGGCCGGCGGTGTCCGCGTCGCTGAAGCCCATGGACGCCCCCGCGGCGAGCGCGATGCGCCAGAGGCCGGCGGGCAGGACGACGAGCGAGACGAGGTGTGCGGCCCGGTCGGCCCACCGGGGGACCGGGCGGTCGGTGGCGAGTGCGGTCATGGTCGGTCCAGCGTGCGTCGCCGGACGCCCCGCGACATCCACCTCGGGTCGCTCGCTGGTCCGACCAGAGGACTACACGAGGCCCTGCTCGTAGGCGAAGACCACGAGCTGGACGCGGTCGCGGGCGCCGAGCTTGGCCAGCAGGCGCCCGACGTGGGTCTTCACCGTGGCCTCGGCCATGAAGAGCTCGGCGCCGATCTCGGCGTTGGACGCGCCGCGGGCCACGCTGAGCAGCACCTCGCGCTCACGGTCGGTCAGGGCGTTCAGGCGCGCGTCGGGCTCGCGCGCCCCCGGCAGCGCGACCTGGGCGAGCAGCCGGCGGGTGGCGCTCGGCGCGATGACCGCGTCGCCGCCGGCGACCGCCCGGATCGCCGCCAGCAGCTCCTCCGGCTGGGCGTCCTTGAGCAGGAAGCCGCTCGCGCCGGCGCGCAGCGCCGCGAACACGTACTCGTCGAGGTCGAACGTGGTGAGCACGATCACCCGCGGCGCGCGGTCGCCGTCGCGCTCGACCAGGTGCGCGGTGGCGGCCACGCCGTCGAGCCCCGGCATCCGCACGTCCATCAGCACGACGTCGGCGCTCGTCACCGCGAGCTGCTCCAGCGCCTCCCGGCCGTCGCCCGCCTCCCCCACCACCGCCATGTCGTCCTGCGCGTCGACGACGAGCTTCAGGCCCGCGCGGACGAGCGCCTGGTCGTCCACCAGGAAGACGCGGATCATGCGCCGGTCGGGATCGCCGCCCGGACCTCGAACCCGCCGTCCGGCCGCGGGCCGGCGATGACGGTGCCGCCGCGCGGCTCGACGCGCTCGCGCATCCCGAGCAGCCCGCGCCCCCGGCCGTCGCTTCCCGCCGTGCCGGCGCCGTCGTCACGCACCACGACCGTCACCTGCTCTGGCTCCCACCGGAGTGTCACCCGTGCCGACGCGCCGGGGCCGGCGTGCTTGAGCACGTTGGTCAGCGCCTCCTGAGCCACGCGGTAGACGGCCAGCCCGGCGCCGGGGGCGAGCGCGCGCGGACGCCCCTCCTGCGCGAGCTCCACCGGCAGCCCGACCGCGCGGGTGCGGGCCACGAGCGCCTCGAGGTCGCCGGCGCCGGGCTGAGGATGGCGCGGCGCCTCCGGCTCCGCGAGCGTGCGGCGCATCTCGGCCAGCGCCTCGCGCGCGGCGGCGGAGATCGTGTTCAGGGCGGCCTCGGCGGCGGCCGGGTCGTGCCGCGCGGCGTAGCGGCCGCCGTCGGCCTGGGCGACCACCACGGCGAGCGAGTGCGCGACCACGTCGTGCACCTCGCGGGCGATCCGGGCGCGCTCGGCCGCGGCGGCCAGCTCCGCCTCCCGCTCGCGCTCGAGCCGCCGCGCGCGGCGGCGGTCGCCCAGGGCCGCGGCCACCGTGAGCTGCGCGGCGAGCTCGAGCCAGATCAGCGCGACGCTGTCGCTGGTGAAGAAGCCGTGGCGCAGCGCGAACGCGAGCGCGCCGGCCAGCGTGAGGGCGTACCCGGCGGCGGCGATCCGGCGCGGCGCATGGGCCACGAGCGTGTAGAGCGCGACCAGCGCCGCGGCGGTCGCGGCCAGGAACTGGTCGACGAACACGAGCTCCGCGGCGCAGCCGATCATCACCGCGGCGAACACCGCCACGGGCGCGCGGCGCCGCCACACCAGCGGCGCGGTCAGGACCACCGACACCACGATCGCCGCCGCCGTCCCGTCGTACTGCGCGCTCGTGAACGTGCTCAGCGACAGCGCGAGGACCAGCGCGGCGAGCCCGGCGTCGCCGGCCACCGGATGCCGATCGAGCCAGCTGTGCGCCCTGACGAGCACGGATCCGAGGATATGCCCGACTTGACAGGCAAGTATCTGCTTGCCTATCCTGCCGTGTGGGCGATGTCTTCAAAGCCCTGGCGGACCCCACCCGGCGCGCGATCCTCGACGAGCTCAACGAGCGGGACGAGCAGACCCTGTTCGAGCTCTGCGGCAGGCTCGCGGCCAGGCACGCGGTGTCCTCCTCGCGCCAGGCCGTCTCCCAGCACATCGACGTGCTGGTGGCCGCCGGGCTCGTGGAGACGCGGCGCGAGGGCCGCTACAAGTTCCACCACTTCGACCGCCGCCCGCTGGCGCGCATCGCCGACCGCTGGAGGACCCCGTGAAGATCATGCTGACCAGCGTCATGGTCGACGACCAGGCCAAGGCGCTCGCGTTCTACACCGACGTGCTGGGCTTCCAGGTCAAGCACGACGTGCCGCTCGGCGACCACCGCTGGCTGACCGTCGTCTCGTCCGAGGCGCCCGAGGGCGCCGAGCTGCTGCTCGAGCCCGACGAGCACCCCGCCGCCGGGCCGTTCAAGGCGGCGCTGGTGGAGGACGGCATCCCGTTCACGTCGTTCACCGTCGACGACGTCGGGCGCGAGTACGAGCGGCTGCTGGGCCTGGGCGTGCGGTTCACCCAGCCGCCGACCGACATGGGCCCGGTCACCACCGCCGTGCTCGACGACACGTGCGGGAACCTCATCCAGATCGCCACGGCGGCTTGAGCGTCTTCACCGACGCCGAGCTGCGGTACCTGACCGGCGGGCGCCAGCTCGGGCGGCTCGCCACGGTCGGCGCGGACGGCACGCCGCACGTGGTGCCGGTGGCCTGGATCTACAACGCGGCGCGCGATGCCATCGAGATCGGCGGCAGCGAGCTGGAGCGCACGAAGAAGTTCCGCGACGTCGCCCGCGGCGGCCGGGCGGCGATCGTCGTCGACGACCTGGCGAGCACCGACCCGTGGCGGCCGCGCGGGATCGAGGTCCGCGGGCGCGCCGAGGCGCTGACGCTGCCGACCCCGCTGATCCGCATCCACCCGGAGCGGATCGTCACCTGGGGGCTCGAGCGCGGCCGCGGCGCCCGCTCCGTGGCGCCGCGGCCGGGCAAGATCACCTGACGGAGACGAAGCCGTCCTGCGAGAGGACGAGCTCGCCCTCCTGGCTGGGATCCGCGGGGGCCATGGTCACGCAGAACTGGATGTACGCCTTGCCGGCGTTGTGGCGGCCCTTGGCCTTCAGGCGGCCCTTGCTGCCCGGCTCGACCTTGTCGAGGGTGAACACCGCGGTCTGGCTGTGGCCGTCGCAGGTGATCGGGTTGCGATGGCTCTGCAGCCAGGTCTTGGCCACCTTGCTCGAGCCCTCCTTGGCCAGCTTGGCCGAGCGCTTGCCGTTGGCCAGCTGCTTGGCCGAGATCCACAGCGTGGTGCCGTGCGAGCACTGATAGGTGACCTTCAGGACCGCCGTCGAGCGGTCGACGCGGACGAGCTGCGAGCGGAACTTCGCGAACGCGTTCGGGTCCGTCCCGGTCTGCGCGTGGGCCGCCGGCGCGGCGGCCGCGGCCACCGCGACCGCGCCGCCCGCGAGCGCGAGCTTGAGCTTCATGCTGAGCATCCCTTCCTTTCGCCGCCTCCGGCGGCCTCTGGTCTCAGGCGGCCAGTCAATCCGACGAGCGGCGCCGCGCCATCGGCAGCGAGGATGATCTTGGGGTCATCCTCGCGGATGACCTCTCGTCAGACGTGGGTGACCGGCGTCGAGGCGCAGCGCGGCCGGCCGCCGGAGTACAGCGCGCCGCGGTGGATCGTGTAGATCAGCTTGTAGGCGCGGGTGGTGTAGAAGCGGATGCGGCCGTAGTAGACGGTGTCGCCGGCGTCGCCGCAGCGGCTCGGGTCGCCGAGCACGACCTTGAAGCGGTCGCCGCGGCCCACGCAGCCCTTGATCTCGCAGCGCAGCCGCCCGTAGCCGACGGCGCGGCGCCCGCCGAAGCTGCGCCAGCGCATGTGGACCATCGCGGCGATGTCCGGGACGCGCACCGTGCGCGGCCGGGCCGCCGGCCTGGCCCGCGGGACGGCCGCGCCCGCCCAGAAGGCGACGCTCACGCGCTCGTGGAACGCGATCCCGTAGGGGTAGAGGCCGTGCCACGGACGCTGCGCAGGCGCGACGTCGGGGTCCTCCTCGGGATCGCAGACGATCGGGCCGTCGCCCACCGCCGTCAGCTGCACGGTCGTGCCGGTCACCAGCACGCCGGTCAGCCGCGACTCGTCGGTCGTGTCACCGGCCCGCGGGTGCCGGACGGCGATCGCGCTCGCCGTCGCGGGCAGCGTCACGGTCGCGGTGGCGGCGACCCCGCAGCCGACGCCCGAGATGTCGGCGACGTCCGCCGTCACAGAGCGCACCATGGCCGTCCCGGCCGACGCCGCGGCGGGTGCGGCGCAGAGGCCGAGTGCGGCGGCGAGCAGCGCGCGCAGGAGCATCGCGGCGAGCCTCCCACGCCGCGCGGCGCGGCGTCAACCGCGGCGGCAGAGCCCGTCCGCGCCGCCGCCGAGGACGAACCACTGGCCCATCGGCGCGCCGGGCTTCTTCGGCATCCGCAGCCGCAGGTTGCGGTAGGCGCGTGCCTTGCCGCAGCGCCCGAGCTCGTAGGCCCGCAGCTCCACGCGGACCTGGCGCGGGTACGAGCTGCCGCCGTGGAGGTTGAACGCCGACGCGCGGCCGACGCCGCGCGCGTGCGGGCTCCCCCAGCCCCGCCAGTGGATCTTGTGGATCACCAGCGCGGGGTCGCCGCCCACGTTGACCTGCACGGGGCGCGCGTCGCCCCACCCGACCGCGCCCCTGACGAACCCGTACTGGCCGAGTGCGACGGCGTCTTTGGCGCCGGTGTGCGGCGGCGCCGCGGTCTTCGCCGGCGCGGGCGCCTTGCCGCCGCCGCCACAGCCGGCGAGGCCGGCCAAACAGAGCAGGAGGATCGCGACACGCATGCCGCTCCCACCTTAGGAACGGCCGGCGCGGGCGGCGCCGGCGTTGCGCCAGGCCGCATAGATCCACCCCGCGGCGAACAGGAGCCCGACGAAGAACAGCACGGCCGGGGCGATGAAGCGGGTCTGGGCGTACGCCGTCCCGCCGTGGACGCGCACCTTGATCGTGCGATACAGATCGCCGACGTCGGCATCGTCGATCGTCCCGTGGCTGCGGCGCTGCCCGGCCGCCGGCCGCTGATCCACCGGCCACGTCCCCTTGCACGTCACGGCCGCGTCGCTCTTGTTGCCGTGGCTGATCTGGCAGGCGTCGACCCGGGCGAGCACGACCGTCCCCGCGGTCTTGTTGTGGTAGGAGAAGCCCTCCCACGCGGCCAGCGCGATCCCGATCAGCGCAAAGCCCCAGAACGGCCAGTACGTCCCCCACTGTCCC
>JAICUS010000792.1 GCA_025935735.1 Solirubrobacteraceae bacterium
CGGCCTGTCGCTGGTCGAGGGGCCGGTGCGGATCCTGGCCGGCGAGCCGCGCGAGTACCTCACCGGCCCGCGCGTCGGGATCACCAAGGCCGCCGAGCTGCCCTGGCGGTTCTGCGCGCTGGGGAGCCGGTCGGTGTCGCGCCCGTGGCCGCCCGGCCTGCGCTAGCCGGTGCCGGTCGCCGCCGTCCCGCCCGCCCCGGCCGCGGGCGTCGGGGCGGTGGTGGGCGCCGTCGTGGGCGCGGGGGTGGTCGTCGGCGCGGCGGTCGGCACCGGCGTGGCGGTCGGCTGCGGCGCGGTCGTCCCGCCGGTGCTGGGCGGCGCGGTCGCGGTGGGGGCGACGGTGGCCGTGCCGGCCGGCGGCGCCGTGGTGCCCGTCACCGGCGTGGGCGATGGGATGCCCGTCCCGTCGCCGCCCTCGTCCTGCGGCAGCGGGTACATCTTCAGCAGCGACTCCATGAACGTCTTCCAGATCCCGGCGGGGAACGTGCCGCCGGACACCGGGCCGCCGCGGTACTCGGTCCGCATCGGCTCGAACTTGTCCGGATAGCCGACCCAGACGGCCACCGTGTACTGCTTGGTCCAGCCGACGAACCAGGCGTCGCCGAAGTCCTCGGTCGTGCCGGTCTTGCCGGCGATCACCACGCCGGGGATCTGCGCCTCGACGCCCGTGCCGCGCTGGACGACGCTCTGGAGGATCGAATACACGGTCCCGGCGATCGCGGGCGTGAGCACCCGGCGCCGGCGGACGTGGTTCTCCAGCGCGCGGCCGTCCACCTTGACCGGCTTGTCCTTGCCGTTCTTGGTCTGCGTGATGCTGTCGATCCCCACCGGGCCCGGCACCGGCGGCTTGCGGCGCCCGTAGCCGGGGGAGAGCGTGCCGTAGGTCAGCTTGCCGCCCTCGGCGAGCGTCTCGTACGCGTGCGCCATGTCGAGCGGCGTGACGCCCTGCTTGAGGCCGCCCAGCGCGATCGCCACGTTGTGCGAGACCGGTGTGCGGATGCCCATCCGCCGGGCCAGCCGGGCGACCTTCTTCGGGCCGACCTTCATGGCCACCTGGACGTAGACCGAGTTGTCCGAGTACGTCGTCGCCTCCGAGAGCGAGCGCACGCCGGCGTACTCGTTGTCGAAGTTGTTGACCGTGAAGCGCTCGCCGCCCTTGAGGATGTACGTGTGCTTGGCCGACGACCAGACCGACCCCGGGCTGATCCCGCGGCGCAGCGCCTCGGCCAGCACGAACGGCTTGAACGAGGACCCCGGCTGGCGCTGGCCCTGGGTGGCCAGGTTGAACGGGCGCGAGTTGTAGAGCCGGTCGTCGCCGCCCACCATCGCCCGCACCTCGCCGTCCGGGTTGTGGATGGCCACGAGCGCCGCGCGCGGACCGGCCGGGTTCGGCAGCCAGGCGCTGATTGCCTGCTGTGCCGCGTCCTGCAGGCGCGAGTCGATCGTCGTCTTGACCCGCAGGCCGCCGCTGAAGGCCACCTGCGCGCCCTGCTGACCGCCGCCGAGCTGGTCCACGACCTGCTGCTTGACCCACGACGTGAAGTAGGGGTACCTCGACTGCTCGGTCGGGTAGGTCAGGTCGCCGGCGTGCGGGATGTCGGTCGCGCGCGCCTCGTCGTACTGCGCGCGGGTGAGGAAGCCCTGCTGGAGCATCCGCAGCAGCACGAAGTCGCGGCGCTTCTTGGCGGCCGCGGGGTGGCGGATCGGGTCATAGCCGCTGGGCGAGGACACCATCCCGGCCAGCAGCGCGGCCTCCTGGGGCAGCAGCTCCGACGCGCAGGCCGGCTGACCGCGCCCGCCGCAGTTGGAGTGGTTGTACGAGAAGTAGATCCGTGCGGCGGACTCGAGGCCGTAGGCGCCGTTGCCGAAGTAGATCGCGTTCAGGTAGTTGCGCAGGATCCGCTGCTTGGACCACTTGTGCGAGAGGTGGTAGGCGAGCGCGGCTTCGCGCAGCTTCTCGAACACCGTGCGGTTGTTCTCGGCGGCGAGCTGGAGCTTTACGAACTGCTGCGGGATCGTGGACGCGCCCTGGACGGCCTTCTTGTTGGTCAGGTCCTGGACCGCCGCGCGGGCGATGCCCTTCAGGTCGACGCCGTTGTTGGTATAGAAGCGGCGGTCCTCGATCGCGATGATCGCGTGCTCCATCACGGGCGCGATCTGCGACTCGCTGAGGTAGATCCGCCGCTCGGTGCCGGTCAGCGTGCCGATCGGGTGGTCGTGGATGTCCACGATCTCCGAGTTC
>JAICUS010000350.1 GCA_025935735.1 Solirubrobacteraceae bacterium
ATGGCTTTCGACGGCGGCAAGTACGGCTTCGGCGACCTCTACATCTCGTCGATCATCGGTCTCGTCGTCACGTTCCTGCTCGTCGCGATCACCGAGTACTACACCGGCACCCGGTGGAGCCCGGTGAAGGCGATCGCGAGGTCGTCGCAGACCGGTCACGCGACCAACATCATCGAAGGGCTCGCGATCGGGATGCAGGCAACCGCTGCGCCGGTGATCGTGATCGTCGCGGGGATCCTCATCGCCCACCACTTCGCCGGCCTCTACGGCATCGGCGTCGCGGTGATGGCGCAGCTCTCTATGACCGGGTTGATCGTCGCGCTCGACGCCTACGGGCCGGTCACCGACAACGCGGGCGGCATCGCCGAGATGGCCGACCTGCCCGAGGAGGTCCGCGGCGTCACCGATCCGCTCGACGCGGTCGGGAATACGACGAAGGCAGTCACGAAGGGCTACGCGATCGGCTCGGCCGCCCTCGCCGCGCTCGTGCTCTTCGCCGCCTTCAAGATCGAGTTGCTGGCCGAGCTCCGCAAGAAGGACCCGCACGCGGCGCTCGCGTTCCTCATCGACTCGCCCCTGGTCCTCATGGGCCTGCTGATCGGCGGCATGATGGTCTGCCTCTTCGCCGCCCTGTCGATGGAGGCGGTCGGCCGCGCCGGCGGCGCCGTCGTCGAGGAGGTCCGCCGCCAGTTCCGCGAGAAGCCCGGGATCATGGAGGGGACCGAGCAGCCCGAGTACGGTCAGTGCGTGGACATCGTCACCAAGGCCGCCCAGCGCGAGATGATCATCCCGTCGCTGATCCCGATCGTCGTCACCCTGATCGTCGGCCTGCTCTCCTCCCAGATGCTCGGCGGCCTGCTCATCGGCGTCATCGTCGTCGGCTTCTTCTTCGCCGTCCTGATGACCTCCGGCGGCGGCGCCTGGGACAACGCCAAGAAGCTCATCGAGGACGGCGCGCACGGCGGCAAGGGCTCCGAGGCCCACGCCGCGTCGGTCACCGGCGACACGGTGGGCGACCCGTTCAAGGACACGGCCGGCCCGGCCATCAACCCGATGATCAAGGTGGCGAACATCGTCGCCCTGCTCATCATCCCGCTGATCGCGTAGTTGCAACCGGGGGCGGCCGCCCTGCGGTGGCCGCCCCGGATCTAGAATCGCGCCGAGTACATGGCCAGACGCCGGCTGGAAGGCCTCGAACGGGTCCTGGGGGTCAACGCCCTCTTCTCGACCGCCTACGGGAACGTCGGCTCGTCGATCTACTACGCGCTCGGCCTGGTCGCCTCCTACGCGCTCGGCCTGACCCCGGTCGTCTTCGTCATCACCGGGTTCTTCTTCCTCTGCACGGCGGCGTCGTATGCCGAGGCGACGACGATGTACCCGGAGGCGGGCGGCTCCTCGAGCTTCGCCCGGCGGGCGTTCAACGAGTTCTGGTCGTTCTTCGCCGCCTGGGCGCAGATGCTCACCTACGTGGCGACGATCGCCACGTCGGCGTTCTTCGTTCCGCACTACCTCGGCGGGCTGTTCTTCGACGGGCTGCGCCACTCGCCGGGCGACGTGATCTTCACCGTGTTCCTGATCGCGGTGCTCGGCGCGATCAACATCGTCGGCGTCAAGGAGTCCACCGGCGTCAACGTGCTGCTGGCGGTCATCGACTTCGCCACCCAGGCGCTGCTGGTCCTGATCGGCATCGTGCTGGTGTTCAGCCCGCAGGTGCTGGCGGACAACGTCCACTTCGGCGTCGCGCCCACCTGGACGAACTTCATCCTGGCCATCCCGATCGGCATGCTGGCCTACACGGGCATCGAGACCGTCTCGAACATGTCCGAGGAGGCCAAGGACGAGGCGCACACGATCCCGGCGGCGATCGCCCGCGTGCGCCTCGCCGTGTTCGCGATCTACTTCACGCTGCCGTCGGTCGCGCTGTCCGCGCTGCCGGTCACGCTCAAGGACGGCAAGTATCAGACGCTGCTGGGCGTGCCGGACGACCAGGGCGGCTACGCCGGCGACCCGGTGCTGGGCGTCGTCCGCCACCTGGACCTCGGCATGCTGCAGAAGCCGGCCGAGATCTACGTCGGCCTGCTGGCCGCGACGATCCTGTTCCTGGCCACCAACGCCGGGCTGATCGGCATCTCGCGCCTGGTCTACTCGATGGGCATCCACCGCCAGATGCCCGACGCCCTGCGGCGATTGCACCCGCGCTACCGCACCCCGTGGATCGGGATCATCGTGTTCAGCGCGTTCGCGATCCTGGTCACGCTGCCCGGCCAGGCCACGTTCCTGGGCAGCGTCTACTCGTTCGGCGCGCTGCTGTCGTTCACCATGGCGCACTTCTCGGTGGTCCGGCTGCGGTTCACCAAGCGCGACTTCCCGCGCCCCTACAAGGGCCCGGGGAACGTGATGTACAAGGGCGTGGACCTGCCCCTGTTCGCCATCGGCGGCGGGTTCTTCACCGCGGTGGCGTTCGTGGTGATCGTCGTGCTGAACCCCGGCGTGGCGGTGTTCGGCGTCGGCTGGCTGGTCTTCGGCGTGGTCATCTACTACTTCTTCCGCCACCGCCACGGGCTGGACCTGACCTCGACGCACAAGGTGGCGATCCCGCAGCCGGTGGTCGACCACGAGGCGGAGTACGACTCGGTGCTCGTGCCGCTGGGCGCCGGCGAGTACGACGAGTCCGTGGTGGCCACGGCGGCCAAGCTGGCCGCGCGGCGCCGGCGCGGCATCCACGTGCTGGCGCTGGTCACCGTGCCGAGCGCGCTGCCGATCGACGCACCGATGGCCGACGACGAGAGCGCCGCCGCCTCGCTGATCGAGCAGGCGCGCGTGCAGGTGGGCGCGCGGGTGTCCGGGCACGTCGAGCGGATCCGCCCGGGCCAGGCCGGGCGGCGGATCATCGAGGAGGCCGTGGACATGCGCGCGGCGGCGATCGTGATGCCGCTGCCGCGGCGCACCAGCGGCGCCTCGCTGTTCGGCAAGACGCTCGAGACCGTGCTCGCCGAGCGGCCCTGCCGGGTGATCATCGAGTCCCCGCCGGCCCCGGCCGACCGCGGGCGGCGGCGGGCGATGGCCCGGGCGAGAGCTCTCGCATGAGGACGCATGTCCTGCCCGCGCTGATGGTGCTGATCGGCATCGCGCTGATCGTCCGCACGCTGGTCGCCGGCGGCGGCGCGCTGGCCATCGGGATCGTGTTCGGCGTGCTCTTCCTGGCCGCGGGCGCCGGCCGGCTCTACCTGGAGACGAGGCGCTAGGTGCCCCGGCTCAAGTACGACCCGCTGCGCAACCTCGACGCCACGCCCGGCCTGCGCAAGCAGCTCGGCAGCCCGGCGCTGTTCGGGATCGTCCAGGGGTTCATCGCCGCCTCGATCTACTTCTCGATCGGGCTGGTGGCCGAGCGGGCGCTCGGCCTGACCTGGATCGTCTATCTGGCCGGCGGCCTGCTGTTCGCGGTGGTCGTGCCCTGCTACGTCGAGGGCGCGTCGCTGCACCAGGAGCGCGGCGGCGCGACCGTGCTGGCCCGGTACGCGTTCAACGAGCTGGCCAGCTTCGTGGCCGGCTGGGCGATCTGCCTCGACTATCTGATCCTCGTCGCGCTGTGCGCGTTCGCCAGCACGGACTACCTCCAGGTGTTCTGGCACGGCTTCGACAGCGGGTTCCCGGAGTTCGGGGTGGGGGCGATCGTCGTGCTCTATGTGGCGCTGGTGGCCATCCGCGGCCCCCGCCCGCGCCGCTACGAGCGGGTCGCGCTGCTCGTGCTCGGCGACCTGGTGCTGCAGTTGCTGGTGGTGGCGCTCGGGCTCGCGCTGCTGTTCGACCCTGACGTGCTGGCGCACCCCACGGCCGTGGCCGGGACGCCCTCGGTGGACGACATCGTGTTCGCCTTCCCGCTCGTGCTGGTGGCGTTCAGCGGCATCGACGCCTCCTCGGGCCTGGCCGGGCAGGTGGCGATCGGCCGGCGCGGGCTGCGGCGGCTGATCGGCGTGCGGCTGATCGCCGCGGTCGTGCCCTATCTGGGGATCGCGCTGGTCGCCTCCTCGGTGCTGCCGGGCAGCGGTAAGCGCTGGGTCGAGGCGCCGATCCTGGGCATCGTCGACGCGTTCGGCCAGGCGTGGCTGCGCGACCCGCTGCGCTATCTGGTGGCGATCTTCGCCGTGGTGATCCTGATCTCCGCGGCGCAGGCGGCCATGCTCGGGCTCTCGCGGCTCGGCTACGCGCTGGCCGTCAACCGGCAGATCCCCTCGCGGCTGGGGTACCTGCACAGCCGCCGGGCGACGCCGGTGGTGATCATCGCGTTCGGGGCGATCGTGGCCATCGGCCTGCTGATCCCCGCCAACCTGGAGTTCCTGGCGGCGATCTGCGCGTTCGGCGCGACGCTGGCGTTCACCATCGTCGGGCTGTCGGTCTGCCGTCTGCGCTACCGCGAGCCCGACCGCGACCGGCCCTACCGGATGCCGCTCAACGTGCGGGTGGCCGGCGGCGACCTGCCGCTGCCCGCCGTGCTGTGCGTGCTGCTCTCCGGCGCGGCGTTCTGCGCGCTGCTGTTCGAGCACCAGGGCGCGCGCTGGGTGGGCATCGGCTGGATGGCCTGCGGCGTCGCGCTCTACGTCGCCTACCGCAGCTCGCAGGGCAAGTCCGTGCTCAAGCGGGTCACCGTGCCCGAGGCGGCGCTGACCCGCCGCCGCACCGAGGCCGAGTTCGGGTCGATGCTCGTGCCGGTCCTGGGCACGCCGCTGGACGACGACATCATGCAGACGGCGGGCCGCCTGGCCGCCGAGGACGCCGACCCCGACGAGGGCGGCGCGGTGATCGAGGCGCTGTGGATCTTCGAGGTGCCCATGTCGCTGCCGCTGGACACCCGCGTGCCCGACGACGAGCTCAAGCGCGCGCGGGCGGCGCTGCGGCGCGCCAAGGCGGTGGGCGAGGAGTACGAGGGCGTCGAGGTGGCCACCGCCGTCGTCCGCGCCCGCCGCGCCGGCGAGGCGATCGTCTCCGAGGCGCGCCGGCGGGGCGTCGAGGCGGTCGTGCTCGCCGCCGAGGAGCCGTCGCGGCTGCGCGGCGGCCTGCAGTACGGCGGCAAGCCGGGGCTGCACGACACCGTGGTGGGGGAGACGACCCGCTACGTGGTCAACAAGGCGCCGTGCCGGGTCATCCTCACCGCGCCGCCGTCCACGCGCGACGGCCGCCCCGCGATGGACCCGATGGGCCCGCGCCCGGTCAGCGTGCCGGTGCCCACCGGGCACCCGCTCGCTTCGCCCGACGGCGACGCCGGACGCTAGGGTTGCCGTCAATGTTCGTGATGGTCGTGGGAGCGGGACGTGTGGGCGCCGCGCTGGCGACGTCCGCGCTGCAGGCGGGCCACACGGTGTCGGTCCTCGACGAGGACCCGCTGTCGCACGAGCGGCTCGACGTCGAGCTCGGGCGCTCGTGGGAGGAGGCCGGCGGGCGGTTCACCATCGGCACCGCGCTGGAGGTCGACGCGCTGCTGGAGGCGGGGATCGAGGACGCCGAGGTGTTCATCGCCTCCACCAACGGCGACAACACGAACCTCGTGGTGGCCCAGATCGCCCAGCGGCGCTTCAAGATCGACCGCGTGATCGCCCGCGTGCTGGACCCGCGCCGGGCGGCCTGGTACTCCGAGCAGGGCCTGCAGACGATCTGCCCGACCCAGATCGCGATCGAGCAGCTCGAGCAGGCGGCCCTGGCGGAGCGCTGATGGCCGGCCTCTACGTGATCATCGCCGGCGCCGGCAAGGTCGGCTGGAACCTGGCCCGCGAGCTGCTGGAGAAGGGCCACGAGGTGACCTGCATCGAGCAGGACCGCCGGCGCTACCTGACCGTCGAGCAGGAGCTCGAGCACGCCGTGCAGTACGGCGACGCCACCGAGCTGTGGGTGCTCGAGCGGGCGGGCATCCAGCGGGCCGACCTCGTCGTGGCCGTCACCGGCGACGACGAGGACAACCTGCTGATCTGCCAGGTGGCCAAGGAGAAGTACCTGTGCGAGCGGATCATCGCCCGGGTCAACAACCCGCGCAACCTGGACCACTTCAAGCTGCTGGGCATCCAGCCGGCGGTCTCCGCCACCGACCTGATCCTGCGCCTGATCGAGCACGAGGTGCCGCGCTACGGCCTGGTCCACCTGCTCGACCTACCGGAGGAGCGGTTGGAGATCATCGAGCTCGTGGTCTCCGACGACGCGCCCGCCGCGGGCCGGCCGATCGCCCAGATGGGGCTGCCCGACGGGGCGCTGGTCATCTCCGTGCTGCGCGGCGGCTCGGGCTTCGTGCCCAAGGCCGACACGGTGGTCGAGGCGGGCGACGAGGTGCTCGTCGTGCTCGATCCGGGGATCGAGGAGGACATCACCGCGCAATTTGTGGGTGAGAACGGACGCGGATAAGGCGCCGTTCCCGTACCATCCGCGCCAGAGTCAACTCGCCGTCGCTGCGGGCGCCTTGCGCGTCCGGCCTGCGAACAAGGGGCACCCCTCCGCCCTGGGCCCAGGGGGCATACGCGACGCGAGCGGCAGGCGGTCCGTCCTAGCGGGCGGGCCGCCCTCCGCCGCTGGCCGCTTAAGGTCGGATGATCGGGGTGGGG